>CAZLGN010000037.1:9074-13199 GCA_964558865.1 uncultured Methylomagnum sp. | reverse complement strand
TGCCCTAGCGGTTATGGTGAACAAAGACAATCCAATTAAAGGTTTGACGATGGAACAAGTTGACGCGATTTTCTCAAGTACCTTGAAATGCGGCGGCGCGAAAGAAATCACGACTTGGGGTGATGCGGGTGTTGCGGCTTGGGGAACAAAAAGCATCCAATTGTATGGTCGTAACTCGGTTTCAGGTACTTACGGTTATTTCAAAGACCACGCGCTTTGCAAAGGTGATTTCAAAAGTAACGTAAATGAACAACCTGGTTCAGCATCGGTAGTCCAATCAGTGACTTCGTCTGCAAACGGCGTAGGTTATTCTGGCATGGGTTATACAACTTCAGGTATAAAAATGGTGCCATTAGCAAAAAAAGGCTCTGATAAATTTGTTGATGCAACCCCTGCCAATGCAGTAAATGGCACCTATCCGCTAACTCGTTACTTATATGTTTATGTGAATAAAAAACCGAATACACCACTTGCACCGTTAGAAAATGAATTTGTAAAAATGGTTCTTTCTAAAACTGGTCAACAAGTTGTCATCAAAGATGGTTATATTCCCCTACCAGCAAAAGTTGTGGAAAAAGTTTTAGCCACGTTGAAATAAACAAGGCTCAACTTTTCAAGGCGCAAGTCGCAACGAATTGTGATAATTCGCTTGTGGCTTGCGCTTTTTACCTTGAACCTTTTTGAAAAAAAATTATGTCTGAACTAAACAAGTCGAAATCGCAATCTTCGCTCAACACTGAGACTACTTCGCACCATGAAAAATGGCGATTGCTCAAAGACGCAATTATGCGTCGCGCCATAACTCTTGGCGGTTTGAGCATCATTTTTGCGATTGTAGTGATTTTCTTTTATTTGCTATATGTCGTGTATCCGATTTTTTTATCGGCGAGTGCAGAATCCGTCGCGCAATATCCCGTTCCAGAAGAAAGTGCAGGTAAAACGCTGTTTTTGAATATCGAAGAACAAAATGAAGTTGCTGCGCGATTCACAGACAGCGGACAAGTCATTTTCTTTGAAGCGAAAACAGGCAAAACGCTCGTACAAAAAACCGTTTTATTACCACCAGATGCAAAAATTACTAGCGTTGCGCTTGCAAGTCCTTTAAGTGAAGGCGCGGTAATTTACGGTTTATCAAACGGTCAAGCCGTTATCGTCAAGCAACAATTCAAAGTAACGTTCAAAGGCGATAAACGTGAAATTACCGCATCGTTGAAATATCCACTTGGTGAAACCCCCTTGGTTATTGATGATACGGGCGCAGCATTAGAAAAAATTGCCTTTAAAGTTGGCGACGGTTCGGCAACAATCGTGGCGAAAACGGCGGACAAAATTCGATTAACCAGCATTGAAAAAGAACAATCAATGTTTTCGGATGAAGCCAGTTTGACCCGCACCGATTCTTTCTTAGATATGCCAGCGGGCAACATCACAGACATTTTGGTAGATAAAGAAGATCGCAATTTGTTTTTGATAAGCGATGACGGAAGTTTGAGTTTTATCGATATCAGCAAAAAATCTGAACCCGAAATCAAACAACATTTGAACGTTGTTGAAGCGGGGCAAAAAATTACCAGTTTGACGTTTTTGAATGGCGATTTATCCATTTTAATTGGCGATTCGAGCGGTTTAGTGGCGCAATGGAGTTTGGTCAAAGACGCGCTGAACAAACCCGCATTCCAACGGATTCGAGCTTTCAAAGTGTCTGAAAAACCCGTAATAGCAATCAACGCTGAACAACGCCGTAAAGGTTTTGTCACGGTTGATTCTGTGGGTGAAATGGGAATTTATCATTCAACTGCTGAACGGGAACTGATTAAAGAATCCATCAGTAACGCCGCGCCATTGGCGACAATTTTATCGCCTCGTGCCAATACACTTTTATTTGAAAATGCCGATGGGAAAATTCATTTTTGGAAAGTTGAAAATGAACATCCTGAAGTATCGTTTAAATCTATGTGGCAAAAAGTGTGGTATGAAAGCTATCCAAAACCCGCTTACATTTGGCAATCGTCTTCTGCAAGCAACGATTTTGAACCAAAATACAGTTTAACGCCGTTGGTTTTTGGAACGTTGAAAGCCGCATTTTATGCCATGTTGGTCGCTGTTCCGTTGTCATTGATGGGGGCAATTTATACGGCGTATTTTATGGCACCACAGATGCGAATTTACGTTAAACCAGCGATTGAAATCATGGGAGCGTTACCAACGGTAATTTTAGGTTTCTTGGCGGGTTTATGGCTTGCACCGTTTATCGAGGAACATTTAGCTGGTTTGTTTGCAATGCTGATGATTATGCCGATTGGCGTGATGGTGTTTGCGTTCAGTTTGCAATTTTTACCTGAAAAGATACGCAAAGAAATTCCCGAAGGTTGGGATGCCGCGATGTTGATTCCCGTCATTTTAATTACAGGCTGGTTTGCATTCACTATCAGTGTTCCGTTGGAAGCGGCTATGTTTGGCGGCACGTTGCGTGATTGGTTCAAAAACGAAATGGGCATTGGTTACGATCAGCGAAATGCGTTAGTGGTTGGAATTGCAATGGGATTTGCGGTTGTTCCAACAATTTTCTCAATTGCCGAAGATGCGATTTTCAGTGTGCCGAAAAGTTTAACAACAGGTTCATTGGCATTGGGTGCAACGACTTGGCAAACCATGATACGAGTGGTTTTGTTGACGGCAAGTCCTGGTATTTTCTCAGCGTTAATGATTGGTTTTGGTCGCGCTGTTGGTGAAACGATGATTGTACTTATGGCGACGGGTAACACACCTGTAATGGATTTAAGTGTATTTCAAGGTTTGCGGACATTGGCGGCAAATATCGCCGTCGAAATGCCAGAATCCGAAGTCGATAGCACGCATTATCGTGTGTTGTTCTTAGCGGCATTGGTGCTATTTATGTTCACGTTTGTGTTTAATACTTTGGCGGAAGTCGTGCGTCAACGGTTACGCGAAAAGTACAGTTCGTTATAAAAGGTGAACGAAATGATTAAAAATTGGTTTAAAAGCGGTAGTCCTTGGATTTGGCTAAATGCAGCAGCGGTAAGCACTTGCTTAATTATGGTAATCGGCGTTTTGGGTCTCATTGTGGCGCGAGGAGTTGGGCATTTTTGGGCATCGCCAATTGTATCGATGAGTTACCAAGAAGACGATGGACAAATTAAAACGATTATTGGTGAACACGTTGATACAACCGTTACGCCTGCGTTGATGGCGAAATCGACGGGTTTTGTTTTAGCTGACAACGAAGACGTTTTGATTCAGTACCTAATGAAAACAGGCAACCGTGATTTGACGGGAACCGATTTTCGTTGGATTCAAGAACGTCATATTAAATCGCAAGTCGAACCTGCTGATTTAATTGTGGTTGAACGTCGCGAATGGGGTAATTTTTACGGACAACTCACTGCGGTTAAAGAAGACGACAAAGTAATTGCGTCGGGTGAAAAAGCGTGGAACGTATTGCAAGAGCGTTTAAAAACCGCGTTGGAATTACATGAACAAATCGCTCATTTAGAGAAAAAAGAAATCGGCGCAATCAACTATGCTTTGGAACAATTGCGTTTAGAGCAACGTGGTTTGGAACTCAAAAATAAGTGGAATGCTGAACGTGCCAAAGAATTCGCTAATAAAAAAGCCGCTTACGATGTGGATTACAAAAAATATCAAACTCAACTTGCTGATTTATACCAACAAGTGCGCCGTTTCAGTTTGGTTGCAACGACAGAAAGTGGTTCAGAATTAGCGATTCCATTATCTAAAGTCGTCGATGTTTTTCAACCGAACAAGATGAGTTTGTTTGACAAAATCGGACATTATTTTGAAAAGTTGGGCGAATTTTTAAGCGAAGATCCCCGTGAAGCGAATACGGAAGGCGGTATTTTTCCTGCGATTTTCGGCACGATTATGATGGTCATCATGATGTCGATTATCGTCACGCCCTTTGGTGTGATTGCAGCGGTTTATTTGCGTGAGTATGCGAAACAAGGTTTTACGACGCGCTTAATTCGGATTGCGGTCAATAATTTAGCGGGCGTTCCATCGATTGTTTATGGTGTATTTGGTCTAGGCTTTTTCGTCTACATTTTGGGCGGCAACATCGACAAATTATTTTTTCCTGAATCGGCA
>CAZLGN010000037.1:0-9064 GCA_964558865.1 uncultured Methylomagnum sp. | reverse complement strand
CTTCGATTACACTTGCACTTTTGACATTGCCCGTTGTTATCGTTTCAACAGAAGAAGGTTTAGCACGAGTGCCTAAAGCGATTCGCGAAGGCAGTTTGGCGTTGGGCGCGACCAAAATTGAAACACTTTGGAAAACCGTTTTGCCAATGGCTAGCCCTGCGATGATGACGGGTTTAATTCTCGCTGTGGCGCGTGCCGCAGGTGAGGTGGCACCGTTAATGCTGGTTGGTGTGGTAAAACTTGCGCCGACATTACCGCTCGATGGTAATTACCCATTTTTGCATTTAGACCGTAAATTTATGCACTTAGGTTTCCATATTTACGACGTAGGTTTTCAAAGTCCAAACGTTGAAGCCGCGCGTCCATTGGTTTACGCGACTTCATTATTGCTCGTTTTAGTTATTATTGGCTTGAACTTATCGGCAATTCTTATTCGTAATCACTTGCGCGAAAAATACCGCGCGTTAGAAGGTTAAAATTATGTCAACACCAGAAGCACGCTCGCACAGTTTTGATGCGAGTTCGATTTTACGCAGCACGCATGACCACAACACGCCCGTTGAACCGTGTTTGAGAGTTGAAAATCTCAATTTGTATTACGGTAAAAAACAAGCGTTGTTCGGTATTAACATGGAAATGCCGAAGAAAAAAGTCACGGCTTTTATTGGGCCGTCGGGTTGCGGTAAATCAACGTTATTGCGTTGCATCAACCGCATGAATGACTTGGTTGATGGCGTGACGATTGAAGGCAAAATTTTGTTACACGATGACAACATTTTTGACAAATCTGTGAATGTTGCGGCATTGCGGCGGCGCGTTGGGATGGTATTTCAAAAACCGAATCCATTTCCAAAATCAATTTTTGAAAATGTGACGTATGGTTTGCGAATTCAAGGCATTAACGACAAACGTATTTTAGAAGAAACGGTTGAATCATCTTTGCGTGGCGCGGCGTTGTGGGACGAAGTGAAAGACCGTTTAAATGATAACGCCCTCGGTTTATCGGGTGGTCAGCAACAGCGTTTAGTGATTGCGCGAGCCATTGCGATTTCACCTGAAGTGTTGCTACTCGACGAACCTGCGTCGGCATTGGATCCGATTTCGACCTTGAAAATTGAAGAGTTGATTAACGAACTCAAAGAAAAATTCACCATCGTGATTGTGACGCACAATATGCAGCAAGCCGCTCGCGTATCAGATTACACGGCGTTTATGTACATGGGTGAACTGATTGAGATTGGCGCAACCAGTCAGATTTTTACCAAACCATCAAAAAAACAGACTGAAGACTACATTACTGGTCGTTACGGTTAAAACAGGAAAATTTTATGGATAATTTCAACATACCGAATCACATTTCTGGTCAATTCGACAAAGAATTAGAATCGATTCACGCAAAAATTACAGCAATGGGCAGTTTGGTTGAGCAACAACTTTCGCTTGCGATTAAAGCCTTCACGACTGGCAATATCGAAATGGCGGAACAAGTTTTAAAGCAAGATGATTTAGTGGATGAATACGAATCGGTGATTGATGCTGAATGCGTTAGTGCGATTGCATTACGTCAGCCGACAGGCTGCGATTTAAGTTTGTTAATTTCGGTAATCAAAGTAACAGGCGAATTAGAAAGTATCGCTGCAAAAGCCGAAGGCATTGCAGATATAACAATTCAGTTAAATCAAGCAAAACCAGCGTAACAAGAGGTTTCAAAGATGGATAACAGTAAAATAGCGCACCACATTTCGGAAAATTTTAATAAAGAATTAGAAGATATTCGTAACAAAGTTTTAGCGATGGGTGGGTTAGTCGAAGAACAAATTGATCAAGCGGTTAAAGCCTTAACAACAGGCGATATGGAACTTGCTGAATCAGTCATTAAGCAAGATAACGATGTCGATTATTTTGAAATGGAAATTGATGCGGAATGCACGCAAATTATCGCATTGCGTCAACCAGCGGCTTTTGATTTGCGTTTATTACTAACGGTTTTGCGAATTATTAACGAGTTAGAGCGCATTGGTGATTTAGCGGAACGTATTGCAAAAATGGCAATTTACCTTTCGAGCAAAGAAGGTAAAAGCGACCAGTATTTTGAATTGCAACACATGTCGGGTTTGGTCAAAGAAATGCTCAATGGGGCATTGGATAATTTTGCGCGGATGTCTGTTGATGGCATTACTGAAATCACAGGCAGCGACGCACAAGTTGATTACGAATACGCCAGCATTATTCGTCAGCTAATTACCCAAATGATGGAAGATCCGCGCAATATCACTCGTGCAATGGATATGTTATGGACAGTTCGGGCGTTAGAACGTATTGGCGATCACTCGCGTTATATTTGTGAGCATTTGATTTATATGGTGAAAGGCGAGGATGTGCGTCATTTAACGCAAGCGGAACTTGAAGAGAAAATGAACAGTTAATTTTTCTGTTTCGAAGAAAAAAGGCGCGAGAAATTCGCGCCTTTTTTGTGTACGCTACTTTTTATCAAAGTAGTAATAACCGCCAAATTTTCCTTTTAAAACCATTTTGCTGTCGGTTTTTTCTACCAACGAAAAGAAATCAATGCGGCTACTTCCGACTTGAGAAACTTTCAATTTCCCTTCTTCCACTTCGTAACTTACGGGCGGTTGATCGTAGTATTTTCCTTCGCGCGGAATGTGCAAAATCGTCAATTTGCCATCTTTGAAGACCCAAGTATCTTCGCGTGGCAAAGCGACTTCTTTTTCACTGGCGGTGTTTTTGGTTGATTGAAGTTTCCATGTTCCTGCTACTTCATCTTTTGATTTTAAATCAACATCCGCCAAAACAGCATTTGCCGAAAAAACCAACGCTAACAACATTGCTGTTTGATTTATCTTTTTCATGACTAACTCCCTTTTTGGTTAAGTAAAATTACTTAACACTCCTAGCAATTATGCACCTGAGCAGTTTGATTCACCAGTTTTGAAATTAGATCGAGGACTTAAATTTACCTTTCGTTCAAATTGGGCTGCTAAAGTCATCTAATTTTTTGCGACATAACAACCATTGGTTATTAACTCGATGCTGAAATTCACGCTACAATGCGACACATTAAAAATATATGAGAATAAAGAAATGATAGAAGAAACAACGCATCATCTCGCATTAAGTGACATAGAAATTCAAGCGCGTTTAGAAAGCGAGTTGCCGCATTGGATTTATGAAAACGGTTGGATTCGCCGAAAAATAAAAACGAGCGGCTGGAAAGCAACCTTAATGGTCGTGAATACCGTTGGACATTTAGCCGAAAAAGCGTGGCATCATCCCGATTTAACGGTTTCGTATGCGTTTGTGATTGTGAAATTGGTCACACACGCGGCAAAAGGTGTGACTGAAAAAGATTTTGCCTTAGCGAAAAAAATTGAAGAAGTGGTGATGTGGGACGCGGCGGCAGAATCAGCAGGTATTTTTGAAGGTACACCTGAAGACCCACGTTTTAAATACATAAAAAAAGACTGAAATTTTCGCAAACAAAAAAGGCTGGTTTTTGCCAGCATTTTTGGTAATTTTCTATCTCGATTCATTGATTTCATTCAACCGATGCTGCATATTGAGTTCAAAAAGCGTTTGATTTGATTCATCAATGATGTCATCAATTTCGCGCTGGTTTTTTTCACGACGCTCTTCATAATCACGCATATATTCGCGCCAACGCTGTTCTTGTCTATCCCAATCCGCTTTGCGTTCGATGTCGTTAATTTTTCGTTCCAATTCCAACTGTTTGAGTCTGTCATTAAAGTCAGCAAAAGTCGGAATTGAAATGAAAAGGGTTAAGAAAATTAGGAGCTTCACTTACTCAAAAAATTTGCAACTGACGATTTTTTTATAGCATCAATTGCCATATCACTAAATTTGCTACGTTCATGCTTATTTATTCCCATCCAATTTGGAATAAGTGCGCCTTGAGCTGCAAAATGCTCAACATGAACAACTGTTATTTCACCATCTTGATAAGCAATATCATTTATGCGCTTCCATGTTTTTGTTGGACGTGCTTTTTGAAATAATTTAAACGTTTCTTCAACATAATTTTGTTTTGCCCCCATTCCAAACATCACGACCAGCTTAGTTTGTGGTGGTAAATTTTCAAGAAAAGTAGAACTACATTTTTGGGCAATGTCTTGACCAAATTTTGTCGCAACAAATTTATCAAGCATTCCAGCACCTGAACCAATCCAATCATTAGGTGATTTTTTATCACGCTGTTCAACGGAACATCGAATCAATGAACCGAAATGAAAACGCCCCGTTTTATCCGCGATAATTTTATCTACCGTTGTTCTCAGAAATTCGTTATCACCTTTTGGAATGAGTCCAACGTGAGCAAGAATTTTACCAACGCTGACACGCCCTTTTTTATACGCAATTTGGTCATGCGGCGTATTTGCTAATGCACCCGCTTGTGTTTGTCCTTTTGAAAATCCCAAAACAACAATTTCAGCATTCGGATTTCCCCATGCTAACGGATTAGCGGTAATGCGCCAGTCACCATCCGTTTCTTTAGTTTGGTCAAAAATTACAGGTTTTGTTTTGTAGCAAGCAGTACAATCAACGCGCCCATGAATTGGTAAGCAACTCATTTCAATTTTCCTTATTCAAAATTTAGAAATTTTGTCGCACTAACGAATAGCGCAACGACAAAGTTTAAAAAATTACATCATTTTAACGCCTCGCGTAACTACTCACGAGGCAAAATAACGGTAGATTCCCGACTAACAAAAATTTTAAAACGTTTTATTTGGAGTATCGTCCCATCGGTCTACTGCAAGCTGTTTTTCATGAAAGCCCTACCTGCTTGCTGAGAGCGTCTAAATACATGGCTTTCGCCAACCCTTTAGCGGGCTAAAGCAAAAACGTTTAATTTTTCAAATCTAAACTTTTAACTACTAGCTTTTGAAGGCTTTTTCTGTATATGTGAGCCTGATTGAAATAAGATGACAAATTTAAAAACTCATGGTAGTGAAAGATTTTCATGTAATCCCCTAACAGTTTGTTTTCCTCTATTTTTAAGGTGTTTTGTAATTTAGAAACTTGGCTTAAATAAAGTCGATCAATACCTTTTTCTAAGTCAATAAGAGTTTCTAAATCTACTTCGATTGCATTAGCTACATCATCAAGTGTTAATTCCAATTCGTTTCTTTTTTGAGAAATAAATTCGCCAAATTCTTTTTCATTTTGAACAACGGCATCATCGTAATCTCTAGTGGGTTTAAAATCTGGACGATTGTTTAACCATTTTTTAGCTTCTGCGTTTCCAAACATTGTCGAACTACCTGATTTCTTAATTTCCAAACTGCCTTCATCTTTTGAACTTGCTGAATTTCTAATTGTTCGTTCATCTACTCCCGCTAATAACGCCAGTTCTTTCAAACTCAAATCTACACCGCAGTCTAATCTGTCTCTAGCAAAAGCGGTGTTGTACAAAAAATCGTATTTTGAATCGAAATTTTTGTTGTACCCGCTAACTAGTTTAGAAAAGTTATTCATGCAAAATAGCGATGAAGATATATCGTTTTCACCAGTAATTATTCCATCAGCGGCATATATATAAATGTCACGCACGGCTTCAACAATGTAAGAGCCATCTAATTCTCGCATATCAAATTCTTTCTTTTTCCATTCGTAACAATGAGAATTTTCTAAAACTGCATTGTAATAATGATCATCAAGTGTTTCTCCTATCAGATAATGTAATTCATTTGCAGTTTCAACCACCTCTTCAAAAACTTCTTCAACCGTAAAATCTACTTTCTTTCTTGCCATGATATTTTTCAATGTAATTTGATAAAGTTGTCGCAGTTTATTGTGTTATTTTTATTTTGTCAAATAAAATAAGATATATTTCATAGAAAAATATCATTTATTGAATTCGGTTATAAAAAATCCCCGACTTATGCTTGATAAATTGCGGCTTTTGACGCACTAACAAAAAAATTAAACCGAATTCCACGCCTTCTCCAACCTCTGCGCCGACACGGCAGGCGTACCGCTTTTTAGCTTTAAATCAGGTGAATCTTGATTTTGGATATATTTCTTGATTACATCTCGTGTGTTCAAAAATGCAGTCACATGAAAAGTAAGTTAGAATTCGAGCATGATTAGACTAAAAGCCTACAAATACAGATTGAAACCAAGAGCGGAGCAAATTACCCAATTTGATCAGCACTTTGGTCATGTTCGATTTGTAAAAAATTGGGCAATTGCATTGAAAGGACGTTATTACCGCCGTTTTGGCAAAGGATTGTCTAGTCGTCGGTTACAAGACCAGTTGGTCAAAAAGAAACATACATCAAAATATCAGTGGCTGAGTGACATCAATTCCCAAGCCTTACTCGTGGCATTGATGGATGTTGAAGTCGCTTTCAAAAGATTCTTCAATGGTGCGGGTTATCCCAAACGTAAGAAAAAATACGCCGCATGGCAATCATTTCAAGCTCCGCAACATGTTGAAGCCACAAAAAACAAAATCAAACTGCCTAAAATCGGTTGGATTGATTGCGTCATGCACCGCGATTTACCTGAAGGAAACATCAAAACTTGCACCATAAAACGCGCACCGAGCGGAAAGTATTTTATTTCAGTTTTGATTGAACAACAGGTGAACGAGGTAATTCCTTGCATTATCGAAGAAAATCAAACCATTGGTATTGATGTAGGCATCAAAACGTTTGCTGTTTGTTCTGACGGTAGCGAAATCCCAAATCCACGTTTATTAGACCGTCAATTGGTTAGTTTGAAACAAGCTCAACGGGTCTTTTCGCGCATGAAAAAAGGCTCGAAAAATAGCCGTCAGCAAAAAATGGTAGTCGCAAAACTACATGAAAAAGTAGCCAACGCCCGCCATGATTTTATCCACAAATCGTCTTACAACGTAGCTGTCAAAAACCACGCAACTACGGTGTGCATTGAAGATTTGCAGATTAGCAACATGATTCGTAATCCAAAACTCGCGCGACATATCGCCAACTGTGCTTGGGGAATGTGGGCAACTACGCTGGCTTATAAACTCGCAGAGCAAGGTAAAAATCTGATTCGGATTTCACCGTTTGCGCCCAGTAGCAAAGAGTGTCGTAAGTGCCATAATAAACATACAGGGTTGAAATTATCTGACCGTGTGTTTGTTTGTCCTGTGTGCAATCACACCGAAGACCGTGATTTGCACGCTTCGCACAATATCAAGCGTTTTGGATTACAAAAAGAATTTGAGGCGGCAGGTTCTGTCGTGACTGCAAAGCGTTCCCCATCTTCTAAACGGGTCAAAGCTCGTGGAGATGCGAAAGGAGCTGATATTCTCAGTTCGGGTCAGTCGAAGCCTCCACTAGAACGCGATAGCGTTTAGTGGTTGGTAGTTCACAGTATAAAATGCGCCCACAAAAATTAACTTACTTACTTAAAGGCAGTTTCATGAGTGAAATTACAGAAGTCCCCAGCCCATTTTGCGGCGTTGGCACGGACGATTTAACAATTAAAGTCGATGGCGTAAAAATTAGCGTCATCCAAAACGGTTGCACGGTTAATATGCCTGCGTTTGAACAACCGATTTCCGACACGAAAGCGCGTATCAATGGCAAAGAAGTCGAACTAAAAGAAGCGATTTCGCACGCTGCAAGTTTGCTGAAAAACACAAATTATCCTGTCATCGGTGGTTGCGCGACAGATGTAAATGGAATGCGTGGTTTATTGGTATTAGCCGACAGAGCAGGAGCAGTGGTTGATAATGCGAATTTTAACAATGCGCGTAAAAACATTTTAGCATTACAAGATTCTGGCTGGATGAATACCACGCTTGCAGAAGTGAAAAATCGTTGCGATGTGTTGCTGATTGTGGGCGTTGATTTGGAAGGTTTCGCGCCACACTTTTTTGAAAAATATCTTTGGAATGAAGCGATGTTTTTAGAAAACACCAGCGAGCGCGACATCATTTATTTAGGCACAAAACCATCTGGCAATGCGTCAACATCGCCAAATGGCAAAACCGCACAAGTTTTTGAATGTGCAAATGAAAGTTTGCCTGAAATTGTGACCGTTTTACGCGCATTAGTTAAAGGACAACCAATACACGCTGAAAATGTAGCGGGAATTTCGATTGCTGATTTACAAGCCATTGTAGGAAAACTCAAAGCGGCAAAATATGGCGTAGTGACTTGGGCAGCAGGGGCGTTGAATTATTCACACGCGGAATTAACCGTACAAACGATTTCCGAAATGATTAAAAATTTGAACGAAACCACGCGCTGTTCTGGTTTTCCATTAGGTGGAAAAGAAGGCGACCAAACGGCAAATCAAGTGTGTGGCTGGACTTCGGGTTATGCGGCGCGAGTCAGTTTTGCGAAAGGTTATCCTGAATATGATCCGTTTTTATTTGAAACGGGTGAATTACTTGAAAATGGTGAAGCTGACGCGCTCGTTTGGGTAAATTCATTTAACGCAAGAGCAAATCCGCCCAAAACGCATTTGCCAACAATTGTTGTGGCGCGTTCAGGCATGACATTTGAAAAAGAGCCTGATGTGTTTATTCCCGTTGGTACGCCAGGGATTGACCACGCGGGACATGCTTATCGGCTTGATAATGTTGTAGCGATTCGATTGAAAAAATTGCGTGATTCAAATTTGCCTTCGACAGCAGATGTTTTAAATGCAATTGAGCAAAATTTACGCGAGGAATCAGTATGTTAATTAGATTAACAGGCGGCATCGTCTACGACCCAGCAAGCGGTGTTGATGGCATTAAACAAGATATTTATGTTCAAAATGGCAAAATTATCGACAAACCGACAGGCGAATTTTTAGTCGATAAAGAATACGATTTGAAAGGCAAAGTCGTGATGTCGGGCGCAATCGATATGCACACCCACATCGGTGGCGGCAAAGGCAATATCGCTCGCACACTTTTACCCGAAGACCACCGCAATGATCCTGTCGCCCACACGCACATTTGCCGTTCAGGGTGTGGACACGCTGCGCCGAGTACCTTTATCACGGGTTATCGCTACGCTGAAATGGGCTACACCGCAGGGTTTGAACCTGCATTATTGCC
>CAZLGN010000036.1:0-13256 GCA_964558865.1 uncultured Methylomagnum sp. | reverse complement strand
CTCACCGCTTGCACGTCGCAATGATAATGACCCGCACGTTACCGACAGATTTGAATTTTTCGTCGGCGGTCGCGAAATTGCCAACGGCTTCACCGAGTTAAACGATGCCGAAGACCAAGCAGCACGTTTCCAACAACAAGTGAACGAAAAAGAAGCGGGCGATGATGAAGCGATGCACTTTGATGCGGATTATATTGTTGCACTGGAACACGGTATGCCGCCTACCGCTGGCGAAGGCATTGGCATTGACCGTTTGGTAATGTTATTCACCGATTCGCCATCGATTCGTGATGTACTTTTGTTCCCGCACATGAGACCGACACGCCATTCCTAAAGTTGACTATTTTGCTAGGTTAAGTATATTGAACGCACTTTTTTAATTCCTTTAATAAGGATTCCAAGTGCGTTTAACAACTAAAGGTCGCTACGCCGTGACGGCGATATTAGATTTAGCTTTTCACAGTCAAAAAACTCCTGTGACATTGACCGAAATTGCCGCTCGGCAAACCATTTCACTCTCCTATTTAGAACAACTTTTTGCCCGTTTGCGTAAAGCCGAAATCGTCCAAGGTGTTCGTGGACCTGGTGGAGGTTATCAATTGCGCCAATCGCCCGACAAAGTCAGTATCGCTATGATTATTGAAGCCGTCAATGAACCCATTGATTCTACAAAATGCGGCGGCGAAGCCAATTGCCATAATAAGAATGCTTGTTTAGCTCATGATTTATGGGTAGGTTTGAGCAAACACATTCACGGTTATTTATCCGACATTACCGTTGCAGATTTACTTGCTAAAGGTGACGCGAAACAAAATAACGAAAGTATTGTCACTATCAAAAAACACAAATAATCACGTCACTTCTGACAAATTGCGATGATGAATAAAAGCAAACCTTGTTTTTAGATATAGCACCCGCATAATAAATTCCGACGCGAAAGCGTTTTCATTTCTCAAATTTCAAACAACAAATCTTGGAGCGTACAAAATGGCAGTTTCATTAAGCAAAGGCGGCAATGTTAATTTAAGCAAAGAAGCCCCAAATCTAAACAAAATTGTAGTCGGACTAGGTTGGGCAGAACGCTCAACAGACGGTGACGCATTCGATTTAGACGCAAATGCTTTTTTACTTAACGTCGATGGCAAAGTGCGTAACGACGGCGATTTCTGCTTTTACAACAACAAAATTGTTGCCAATGGCGCGGTTGAACACGCAGGTGATAACAAAACTGGCACAGGCGAAGGCGATGACGAAACAGTTAAAATCGAACTATCAAAAGTTCCCGCAGATGTAGACCGCGTGGTTTTTTGCGTCACGATTCACGAAGGCGAAACTCGCAAACAAAATTTCGGTCAGGTTAGAAATGCTTACATTCGCGTCGTGAATGCGGATGGCGGTGTGGAAGTGGCGCGTTATGATTTGAGTGAAGATGCGTCAGTTGAAACCGCCATGATTTTTGGCGAATTGTACCGCAACGGCGCAGATTGGAAATTCCGTGCAGTGGGACAAGGTTTTGCGGGTGGACTTGCGCCGTTAGCGACTTCTTTTGGCGTAAGTATTTAGGATTAACTGATGGCTATTAACCTCGAAAAAGGGCAGAAAATTTCGCTCGAAAAAGAAGCGGGTGGCGCGTTAACAAAAGTCGTCATGGGCTTGGGTTGGGATGCAAAACCACCGAGCGCGAAAAAAGGACTGCTCGGCGGTTTGTTTGGTGGTGGTTCAAGCGAAAAATCGATTGATTTAGATGCGTCGTGCATTATGTTTGCGGCTGATAAAGTTGTCGACACTATTTCATTCAAGCAACTGAAAAGTAAAGACGGTAGCGTGATTCACAGCGGTGACAATCAAACTGGTAAAGGCGATGGCGATGACGAACAAATCGTTGTCGATTTGAGCCAGGTACCCGAAAGCGTTACGGCATTAGTTTTTACCGTCAATTCATTTACAGGGCAAACATTTGATGAAGTTGAAAATGCGTATTGCCGTTTGTTGAACGGTAGCAATCAAAGTGAAGTCGCTCGTTATACATTGACTTCACAAGGTTCGCACACCGCGCAAATTATGGCGAAAGTCTACCGCCACAATGGCGAATGGAAAATGCACGCGATTGGTGAAAATGCGACAGGTCGCACGATTAACGATTTGTTTAAACCGATAATTCCCTTTTTGTGAGAATTCGCATGAAAAAAATTGCGAGAATGTTGGCAACAGGATTATTAGCGTCGTTTACATTTGCTGCTGTTGCTGACGAAATTGGTGAAGTTTCAACCACGTTTAATCTTCTCAGTCCGAACAGCAAAATCGTTATCGAAGCCTTCGACGATCCCGATGTTCCTGGCGTTTCGTGCCACGTTTCAAAAGCACAAACGGGCGGTTTAAAAGGCGCGGTTGGTTTAGCCGAAGATCCTTCGGAAGCCTCGATTGCGTGCCGACAAATTGGCGCGATTGACGTAGCGAAATTAGGTAATTTGAAAAATGGCGACACGGTTTTTAAAGAAAGCCGCTCGTTGCTGTTGAAAAAACTGCAAGTCGTGCGTTTCTACGATAAAAAACGTAATGTCTTGGTTTATTTGGCTTATAGCGATAAATTGATTGATGGTTCGCCGAAAAACTCGATTTCTTCAGTGCCAGTAATGCGCTGGAATTAAAATGTTTAGCGATAACATTCCATTGCGGAATGTTATCGCAACGGTTTCCTTTTGAATGCGGTGCGAGTTAGCTTTAAACTAGCGTCTCCACATTTGATTTCCGAGATAGCATCATGACGCAACAACGCATTAACTTAGCTGACGACAAACGGCATTATTTCCGCATTAAAGATTCCATTAATTTGTCCTATCATTTAATCGATGAAAACCAAATCAACACCCCCATTAGAAGCGGTGCAAGTTTGCTCGATAATTGCTCTTTATCATCGGCGTTAGAATTGATTGCCGAAGAATCCGCCATTATCTACGGTAAATTAGAAAAAATTCATTCCGATTTTGCAGATTATTTAAAATTACTGGATATTAAAATCGATTTAATTGCTCAAGCCGTCGTCAATTTAAGTGACACAAATGAAATTTATGAAAATCAAACGCGCAATGCGAACATCAGCGTTTCAGGAGTGGGTTTTGATTCCAACGAATCGCTAAAAGTTGGGCAGTATTTAGAAATCAAAATGTTATTAGTTCACAGCACAGTTGTTATCGTGACCTATGTAAAAGTCATTTATTGCATTAAAAACACAACGTCCCCCGATGAATATCCGTATTTCATCGGCGTAGATTATGTGAACATGAAAGAATCTGACCGCGATTTACTCAGCAAACACGTTGCAAAAAAACAGCTGCAACAAATCCGTGAACAAAAAGAAAAAATGCACGCCCATGCACGGTAATTTAGCATTGAATGCCAACAAAATTAACGCGCATCTTACGGTAATTGCTCGCGCGTTAATGTCAGAATTGGATTTGTTTAAACAAGTTGATTCTACAAATACTTATTTGATGGCGTGCGCTCAAACGGATGCACCTTCGGGAAAGGTGTGTTTTGCTGAAACACAAACTGCTGGAAAAGGTCGTCGTGGGCGGCAATGGGTTTCACCTGTTGGGCAAAACATTTACGGTTCTTTTTTGTGGCGATTTAACAGCGCAGAACAGTTAAACGGTTTGAGTTTAGCGATAGGCGTTGGCGTGATTCGCGCGTTGAATAAAAGCGGCATATTCAATGTGGGTTTAAAATGGCCCAATGACATTTACAGCGACGGCAAAAAATTAGGCGGCATTCTCATCGAAGTCACTACGCATTCAAACGGTAACGCCAGCGCAGTGATTGGTTTAGGTTTGAATTTACATTTACCGCCAAACCTCGAAAACATCACGCAAGCCTACACAAATTTATGTGAAGCGGCTCCCGATTTAAAATTGAAACGAAATCAATTGATTGCAGAATTGTTAAATGAATTATTACCGATTGCGGCGATGTTTGAAAAACAAGGTTTCGCGGCGTATTTAGACGAATGGCGCGATTATGATTGCTTAGTCGGTAAAGCTGCCACGCTTTTTGCGGGAGCTGAAACATTCAGCGGCATTGTGCAAGGTATTGACGAAAATGGCTTGTTAAAATTACAACACGCGGACGGAATCATTCAAACTTTTGCGGCAGGCGAAGTGAGCTTTAGCGCGTGAATTTATTACTTGATTTAGGAAATAGCCGTTTGAAATGGGCGTGCGCTGAAAATAATCAATTAAATTACGGTCAGCCATTATTGCATCACGACATCACACGTCAAACATTACGCGCATTGTGGCAAGATTTGAAACCGCAGAAAATCGATGTTTCGTGTGTCGGAAATGTGAAATTATTAAATACGATAACCGCCGTGGCGCGGGAATTGTGGCAGGATATTTTGATAACAATGCCCAGCACTGAAACGCAGGCTTATGGTGTGAAGAATGGCTATTTGCAACCCAATAAACTCGGAATTGATCGTTGGTTAGCGTTAATTGCTGTACGACAAAAAATGAATGCACCCGTTTGTGTTGTGGATTGCGGCACAGCTATTACGGTCGATGTATTAAATGAAAACGGTGAACACCAAGGTGGCTTGATTTGTGCTGGATTAACCTTAATGAAAACAGCTCTGGCTTTTAATACCGCTGATTTACCCTTGGCGGAAACACCGTATAACGTGGGTTTGGCGATTGAAACGGAAGCGGCAATTTATAATGGAACATTATTTGCAGTTTCTGGATTGATTGAACGTGTAATGCAAAAACAGACTAAAAACACGGTGTTATTTTTAACAGGTGGCGACGCGCCAATAATCGCCTCGCAATTAGCATTTTCTTTTATTCTTGAAACGAATTTAGTTTTACAAGGACTTAATGTGTTGAATTCGCAAGAACAAAAGCACGGGTTATTATTGTAAATTACGTCAGGTTTTTTTATTTTGATTTTGATACGATAGCCCGTGAGAGCATTTGCAGAAGCGGGTTTTTTTATTATTCAAATTTTTCATTCGACCTTTTTATTTTTAATTTTTGGAGTAACACAAAATGGCAACGAAAACCTTCAGTGATGGCGGTACGTTAACGACAACATCGATTACGCAATTAAATTCTTACCGCACTAACAGCGAATTCGCTAATAAAACTGCTTTTGCTGCAATTAAATCTGATGGTTCAGTTGTGGGTTGGGGCGGAAATTATACATTCCCTACCACGCTAGATGGCTCTGTGGATGTGAAGCAAATTTATTCTAATGAAAATGCTTTTGCAGCAGTTCACATTGACGGCTCTGTGACGACGTGGGGCGCAATCAGTAGCGGCGGAGAGAAAAGTACGACGACTGTTGAACAACTTAATGGTAAGTCAAAAGACGTGGTGCAAATTTATTCAACCAGTACCGCATTTGCCGCGTTGCGAGAAGATGGATCCGTTGTAACATGGGGTGGAACTAACAGCGGCGGTGATAGCACCACCGTTTCTGCAAAATTAGACAGTAATGTGAAACAAATTTATTCCACAACCGATGCCTTTGCTGCGATTCGTGCGGATAATTCCGTTGTGACATGGGGCGGTGCGAATGCAGGCGGTGATAGCAGTTTTGTTAACGATAAACTTAACGATGTTGCCCATCCAATTAAACAAATTTATACAAACGATTATGCTTTTGCCACGATACGCAACGATGGTTCAGTTGTGGCATGGGGCGACGCGAATGCGGGTGGCACAATGAGTGCTGCGGTTGCTGCGCGACTTGATGGCAGTGTTGCGGCAGTTAAAATTGTTGCAAACGGCTCGGCTTTTGCTGCATTGCGTGTTGATAATTCAATCTTAGCATGGGGCGATCCCAGTGTTGGCGGTGATAGCAGCACCGTTGTAAAGTTAGACGAAAAAACGCCCGTTAAAGACATCATTCCAAATTCTAATGGTTTTGCTGTGTTGCGTACCGATGGAACAGTCGTCAGTTGGGGCGATGGTGAAGCAAATTTTGTCACAAATTCTTCGCTTACTATTGATCAAGTTTATGCTACCAGCGGTGCTTTTGCGGGTGTACGTTCCGATGGTTCGGTTGTGGCATGGGGAAATAATGGATTGGGTGGAAACACGGATACCGTATCCAGACAACTCGATGGCACAATTGATGTTTCTAAAATTTACAGTAATGGTTCAGCGTTTGCCGCATTGCGTGCCGATGGTTCAGTTGTAACGTGGGGCGGCGTAGGTGGCGATAGCAGTTTAGTTGCGACGCAGCTTGATGGCACAATCGACAAAGTCGATGTGACACAAATTTATGTTAATCCAAATGCGTTTGCCGCTTTGCGTGCCGATGGTTCAGTCTTAACGTGGGGTAACAAAGATAAAGGCGGCGATAGTAGTTTAGTTTCAAAAGACCTTGATGGCACAATCGATGTGGTACAAATTTATTCAACACCTGATGCTTTTTCAGCATTGCGTGCCGATGGTTCAGTAATTACTTGGGGTAATTCGAATACTGGTGGCGATAGCAGCAAAGCAAAAGATAAATTGACTGCTGGCGTAGTGAGTTTTGCGGATGTTTCTACCGATGATATTTATTCTGCGCCCAATTCTCCACCTGCGGGTTCAGTGACAATTTCGGGTACAGCGCAACAAGAGCAAACTTTAACGGCTGCCAACACGTTAACGGATACAGACGGCTTAGGCGAAATTAGTTATCAATGGCTCAACGAAGGTGCCGCTATCAGTGGCGCAACCACTAGCACTTATCGTTTAACACAAGCGGATGTCGGTAAAGAAATCAGTGTGAAAGCAAGCTATATTGATGGGCTATCGATATTACAGCAGATGACTAGCTCTGGTGTGGTTGCGACAAATACTAACGATGTACCAACAGGTACTGTCACCATTACAGGAACAGCAAGAGAAACATTAACGCTAACAGCAACCAATACCTTAGCGGACGCGGATGGCTTAGGCACAATCAGTTATCAATGGCTCAGTGATGGTTCAGTGATTACTGGCGCAACAGCAAGTGATTACAAGCTGACTCCTGCTGAAGTTGCTAAAGCAATTAGCGTCAAAGCGAGTTATATCGATTTACAAAATACGCCTGAAAGTGTGACCAGTTTGCCAACCGAAAAAGTGACAACTTTTGACAAACCACATACGGGTACCATCGTCATTCAAGGCAAGGCAATTCAAGGCGAAACACTTTCAATTCAAAATGATTTAAAAGACGACGACGGTTTAGGTGTGTTCAGCTATCAATGGTTGCAAAATGGCAAGTCAATCAGCGGCGCAACACAAGCCACCTACAAACTTTTAGACAGTGATATTGGCACAGCGATAAAAGTCGTCGTGAGTTATATCGACGGATTGGGTTTTCCAGAAAGTGAAACCAGCGCGGCAACGGCTTTAGTCGATATTTCTCCAGCCAGTGCGCTTAAAGTTCCCGCGTATGCGTTAACCGTTGATAAAAACATAGCAAACGAAGGCGATACCATTGCATTCAAATTAACAACTGTGAATGTTGCGACGGGAATAGAAGTGCCTTTTGCATTTAGCGGTTCAATTTCAGATAAAGATGTTTTAGGTGGTTTGAAAACAACCAGTTTTTTTGTGGAAACAGATGGTACCGCGACATTACCGATTAAATTTTTAGCAGATACCATCACAGATGGTGCTGACGAAAATTTAATCATGACATTGACAACAGATAAAACGAAGTTCGTTGACGTTCTTGTAAAAGATACCAGCCTCATCGATAGCGTGGTTGATATACCTGTAATCGCAACTCCAATTGTTACGCCCCCTATTATTACGCCATCAGTAGACCCTTCGGCACCGCTTGTCACAACGCCAGAGCCTGTTTTTTCCAATCATCTTCCTACAGGTATCGTCACAATTACAGGAACATTAAAACAAGATCAAATTTTAACTGCTACCAATACCTTAACGGATGCTGACGGATTAGGTACCATCAGCTATCAATGGTTGAGTGATGGCGTTGCGATTCCTAGCGGCGCAACTTCTGCGGCTTATGTTTTAACCGCAAGCGATGTGGGTAAAGTAATCAGCGTGAAAGCCAGTTACACAGACTTACGCAAAACAGCTGAAAGCGTTATGAGTTCTCCTACAGACAAAATTGCCGCTATCGATGTTAAAACGTCCGACTTAATAACACTTAAACCCAGCACAGATGGCTTACTGTCAACCATTCCAACAACAAAAGAAGATCACAACGAAACGGCAAACAGCTACGGTTTTGCGGCAATAAAAGTTGATGGTTCTGTTGTCGCATGGGGACAAAATAGCTACGTTCCTGCTTCGCTGGCTGGTACAACAACCTACGCGGTACAAATTTATTCAAACGCCAGTAATTTTGTTGTGTTGCGTAACGATGGGGCGTTAATTCCGCTGGGTTATCAAAACATTGATGCCGTCACGTTACAAAAACTTAACGGCACGGTTGATGTGACTTCGGTTTTTTCGACTAACACCGCATTTGCAGCAATTCGTACAGATGGTTCTGTGATTACTTGGGGCGATAAAACGGCGGGCGGTGATAGCAAAGTCGTTGCTGCTCAAATCGACGGCACGATTCCTGTCACGAAAATTTCTTCAAACGCGGCAGCCTTTGCAGCAATACGCAACGATGGTTCAGTTGTAACGTGGGGCAATAACAATTACGGCGCAGACAGCAGTGCCGTCGTGCTTCAACTCAATGGCACGATTGATGTCACTCAAATTTTTGCAAAAGATAATGCTTTTGCGGCATTACGAACAGACGGTTCTCTCATAACGTGGGGCAGTGGCTACGGCGCAGATAGTAGTTCCGTTTCAGCACAACTCGATGGAACGATTGATGTTAAGCAAGTTTATTCTTATGGCTTTGGGTTTGCGGCATTACGAGCAGATGATTCTTTAGTGAGCTGGGGCGGTGATTCCGTTCTGGAATCTAAAGACGTGACGCAAGTTTCATCAAATGTCTCTTCCTTAGCCGCATTACATAAAGACGGCTCTGTTACTTCTTCTTGGGGTTCAGCCGCGCCGTTCTTTTCGGCTGACATAGCAAAACAGCTTGATGGAACCATCGATGTAACAAAAATTTATTCCAATGACTTTGCTTTTGCCGCGTTGCGAGCAGATGGTTCTGTTGTGACGTGGGGAGATAATACCTTTGGTGGAAATAGCAGCTCTGTCGTAAAAGAACTTGATGGTTCAATCGATGCGACGGACGTAAAAGAAATTCATGCCAGTGCCAATGCGTTTGCGGCGTTGCGTGCGGATGGTTCAGTTGTAACGTGGGGCGCAATCGATAGCACAGAAGTTGCAGATAAAATCGACGGGACGATTGATGTTAAACAAATTTATTCCAATGACGATGCGTTTGCGGCGGTGCTTGAAAATGGTTCGGTCGTAACATGGGGCAATGCGTCTCACGGTGGTGATAGCCGTTCTGTTGCAAGCAAACTCGATGGCTCTATCGATGTGAAGCAAATCTATTCAACGCCTTATGCGTTTTCAGCGATTCGTGCCGACGGTTCTGTGGTGACTTGGGGGCAAAGTTTCAGCGGTGGCGATAGCAGTGCTGTTGCCAATAAATTAACGTCTGGAGTGGCAAGTTTTGCGACGACAGCAACAACCGCTGATTTTGTGCCGTCAGTTGTGATGTCGGCGACAATTGTAAAAAATACGTTGCCAACGGGTTCATTGTCCATTGGTGGCAGCGCGACAGAAAATGAAACATTGACTGTCACAAACAAAATAGCGGATGCCGATGGTTTGGGTAAAATGAATTATCAATGGTTAAGCGATGGCACAGCAATTACAGGTGCAAATCAGCCGTCTTACACGTTAAGCCAAATGGATGTTGGTAAAAAAATCAGTGTTGCGGCAAATTACACCGACAAATTAGGCACAATTGAAAGCGTAGTAAGTAGCAGCACGGCGTTTGTTTCAAATATGAATGACGCGCCAAAAGGTTCGGTAATAATCAGCGGTGTGATGGCAAAAGGTCAAACATTAACCGCTTCAAACACATTGCGCGACGAAGATGGTTTAGGCGCGATAAATTATCAGTGGTTAAGCAATGGTAAAGCGATTAGTTCAGCAACGAACGCAACTTACATATTAAGCGATGCGGATGTAGCGAAGAAAATCAGCGTCAAAGCAAATTACACCGATTTACAAAGAACGTCCGAATCAATTACAAGTCCCGAAACATCAGTAATTACAGCCTCTCTCAATCACGCGCCAACGGGTTCTGTGTTAATTAACGGCATATTTAAGCAAAAAGAAACGCTCACAGCGAGTAACACGCTTGACGATGCGGACGGCTTGGGAACGATTAGCTACCAATGGTTAAGTAATGGCGAGCCGATTAAAAACGCAACGAAAGAAACTTACAAATTGACGCAAGCTGATGTGCGTAAAACATTAAGCGTTACTGCAAGCTACACCGACAAATTAGGTAATGTAGAAAAAGTGTCGGGCGGTTTTGTTCAAGATGAAAATGATAAACCCGTCGGGGGCGTAATCATTGACGGTGTTACACAAATTGGCGAAACATTGCAGGCGAAAAATGGTATTTATGACGAAGACGGTTTAGTGAGCGATGGGTTTAGTTACCAATGGCGAGCTGACGGCGTAGCGATTGCTGGAGTAAATGGCGATACGATGATATTGACCAATGAGCAACTGGGTAAAACAATCAGTGTTGTTGCTCAATACACTGACATGAGTGGTAATGCTGAAAGCCTTACCAGCAAAGAATCGTCCAAAGTGCTTTTACAAAATACGTTACCGACGGGCTATGTCATGATTATGGGCGAAGCAAAAACAGGTGTTGAATTGTCTGTTTTAAGTTCGTTGGCAGATGTTAATGGTTTGGGAGAATTTAGTTATCAATGGTTACGCAGCGGCACACCGATTAAAGGTGCCGTCTCAGATACTTACAAATTAGTCTTGAGTGACGCAGGTGAAAAAATCAGCGTCAATGTTGAATACGTTGATGGTTTCAATTCTTTTGAATCTATCACTAGCACAAGTACCGCAACGGTTCAGGCAATTGGGAATGTGTTAGATGGCGCAACGATGGGTAAAATTGTCGGCACAACTAAAAATGACGTGCTTTCTGCCTCACCTAAAATAGATACGTCCATTACAGGATTGGTGGGCAATGATGTTCTTATTGGCAACACAGGAAACGATGCACTTGATGGCGGTGCAGGTAATGACAAAATTTTGGGTGGCTCAGGAAAAGATACGCTTTCTGGTGGTGTCGGTAATGACACGTTAAAAGGTGGTACAGGAATAGATTCAATGGCAGGCGGCGACGGCAACGATTACTACTACATTGACGACACCAAAGATGTCGTAACAGAATCGAATAAAAATGTAAAACTAGGCGGCGTTGATACCATCGAAGCAACTTTTACGGTGACATTGGATGCAAAGTTTGAAAACGTTGAAAACATTGTGCTGGCAGGTGATAAAAATCTCAATGGCACAGGTAACGCTTTTTCAAATCAAATTTTGGGCAATGCAGGAAATAATCTGTTGAACGGGTTGGATGAAAATGATGAATTGTTTGGTGACAAAGGGATGGACACATTACTTGGTGGTAACGGCGAAGACATTTTAAACGGCGGTGAAGGCGATGACGTTATTTACGGTGATGCGGGTAACGATGTTCTTTACGGCGGTGAAGGTAGTGATATGTTGGATGGTGGTGACGGCGAAGACACGGCAGTGTTTAACAATGCACAAACAGATTACCAAATTATATCCAGTACAACTGCTGAGGGTGCTGTTCAGTTGATTATTAAGTACATCGGTAACAGTATCGATGAAGGCGTGGATATGTTGAGTAATATCGAAATGTTAAAATTTGATGATAACGAGGCAATTAACGTGATTGATCTTGTTGGTGTAGCAACTGACTCCACCGCTACAGTCTAAAAGTTCAAAATAAAAAAACCGCCTTACAACAAATAGTGTGTGTGGCGGTTTTTTATTGTTCAGAATTTGAATTTCACGGTTTCACTGCTATGCCCCACGGTGAATTACCCACACCGATAGATTTTGTTACAGTTTGGGAATCTAAATCGATAATGGATAAATCGTTACTTGCGCCGTTTGCTGCATAAAGACGTTTTTCATCAGGTGAAAACGCTAAATTCCAAACTCGTGAACCGACTAAAAGATATTTTTCGACTTCAAACGTTTGAGCGTTAATCACCGCAACACGATTTGCCATGCCTAATGCAACATAAGCGTGAATGCGATGTCTATCGATTGCAATGCCAACAGGTTGAATTTTGTCATTCGGTACACCTTGAATTGCAAAGGTAATCGTTTTTACAGGTTGCTTCGTTTTGGTATCTAAAATCATCAGTGTTCCCGCCATTTCGGATGTGACCCACAATTGCTGACTATCGGCGGTAAATGTGACATAACGTGGACGTGCATCAACGAGCGTATTTTCGATGATTTCCTGTGTTTTAGTATCAATCCAATGCACCATATTTGTTGTTTCAGACGCACTAATTAGCCATTGATTATCGGGACTTACGCAAATTCCTTCTGGTTCCACGCCGACTTTGATTTGTTTGTTAACTTTATTTTTCGCTAAGTCAATGACAGTCACTAAACTGTCGTCCTCATTAGAAACATACATTTTATCGCCAGTTGGAGCGAGTGCGAACGTTTCGGGGTCTTTGCCAGAAGGCAATCGACCTATTTCTTTCAGTGTTTCTGAATCGAAAATTTTAATTGTGTTGTCATCACTTGTTGCAACGTAAAGCGATGTATTGTCGGCACTTAATGTAATGCCGCGTGGACGTTTTCCGATTGGAACGGTTTTAAGTAATTTGCCATTGATGGGATTTACGATAGCAAGAGCATTATCTTTTTCTAACGTGACAAAAATGGTTTCGGCATTCACGTTACCGATTCCGAGTAATAAAGTGAATGCTAAATATGTTTTATTCATGAATGTAAGATTTTTTAAAAAATGTGTGAGCGGCAGTTATGACCATGATTTTTTGTTAAATATGCAAAATACATCGCGAATATAGAATACCCCAGTTAGTTGTATTTTAAAGAAAAAGTTTGCATTTAATTGCAAGTAATTGTGCTTTTTTAAAATTAACGTTGACGAAAAAGTGTTAAGTAATTAAAATGCTGATTCTTGGTTTTACGAACCAAGAATTTCAAACAAAGATTATTTCGGGGTATAGCGCAGTCTGGTAGCGCGCCTGCTTTGGGAGCAGGATGTCGGGA
>CAZLGN010000035.1:0-13600 GCA_964558865.1 uncultured Methylomagnum sp. | reverse complement strand
TTATTAAGATAATTTAAATTGAAAAAATCAACATTCCACCCCGCTCAATATGGGTGGGTAATCGGGTGTTTTTAAGCAGCTACTTTTCCTTTATGAATAAGATTTGTTAATTCGTTACGTTCTGTTTCTGTCAATTTCATTTACCGGCTCAACATTCGTCATTTTAAAAATGACTGAATACTATAAAATAGCAAATTTCACGCCAATCACTACAAAAATAGATGCTACAACAATCCAACCAATATGATTGATGTATTCGCGCAATTTAGTTTCAAATTTTTCACCCCCAAATTTCAACAACAACGCCACAACACAAAATCGCGTACCACGTCCTATTGTTGAAACGAATAAAAATGGTAACAACGCCATGTTTAATGTGCCTGCCGTAATCGTAAAAATTTTGTACGGAATCGGTAAAAATCCACCGATTAAAACTGCCCAGATCCCCCACTTATCAACTTCTATTTTTGCCGACAAATAATCATTCCAATAATGCGTCGTTTGCAACCACGGTGAAATCGCTTCAAATAAAAAATAGCCAATGCTATAACCTAAAATTGCACCTAATGCTGAAAATAAAGTCGTCAATAATGCGAACCGTAAGGCTTTATCAGGTTGCGCCAAAACCATTGGCACAAGCATTACGAGCGGTGTAATCGGAAAAAATGACGAATCTGCAAAACTCACAAAACTCAAATAATGCGTCGCGTGCCGATGCTTCGCCCAATTCAGCGTTTTATCATAAAGTTTTTGAAACATGATTATTCTTTGCCTGTTAAAAAAGGAACGAAGATGACAGGGTCAAGTTCTTCGATTTTGAACGTATTTTCTGTCGTGCGTGTAACACGTTGTAAAACTTGATTACCCATCGAATCACTAACGGGAACAACCATTACGCCACCGATAGCGAGTTGTTGCAACAAGGCTTCGGGGATTTCACTCGGCGCAGCAGCAACTAAAATCCCATCATAAGGGGCGAATTCTGCCCAGCCCCAACCGCCGTCTTCGTACAAATAGCGGATATTTTTAAGTTTTAATAATTCGGTGTGGACGATGGCTTTTTTTTGCAGCGGCAAAATGCGTTCGACTGAAAAAACGCTGCTGACTAATTGCGCTAAAATCGCCGTTTGATAACCGCACCCCGAACCAATTTCTAATACTTTGTTTAACGATTCTTTATTTTCGAGTAGTAATTCTGTCATTCGCGCGACGATATAAGGCTGCGAAATGGTTTGATTGTAGCCAATCGGCAACGCAGTATCTTCGTAAGCGCGGCTAGCTAAAGCTTCATCAACAAAAATATGGCGAGGCGTAGTTTGCATAACCTCCAAAACCCGCTCATCGGCAATACCTTGTTCAATTAGCCTTTTTACCATGCGGGTTCGAGTACGAGGCGAAGTCATGCCAATACCTTGTAAATAGCGTTGCATCATAGCGTTGGCAACCAATTTTTTAGCGTTTCAATACGTTCATACCAAGTCAAATCCAGTTGCAATGGCGTAATTGAAACGAAGCCGTGATTGATGGCGTAAAAATCTGTACCTTCGCCCGCATCTTGTTCTTGACCAGCCGCGCCAACCCAATAAATTCGCCGACCGCGTTGGTCTTCATCTTGAATAATCGGTTCAGATTTGTGACGTTGCCCTAAACGACAAGATTGAAATCCTTTCAATTTTGAAAATGGCAAATCGGGAACATTCACATTTAAAATCGTATTTTCGGGTAAAGGATGTTCGAGAATTTGTTTAAGTAAAATGAGCGCAACTTGCGCCGCTGTTTCAAAATGTTCGGGATGATCGCCAACCAGTGAAATCGCAACCGCTGGCAAACCTAAAAATCGCCCTTCTGTCGCAGCGGCAACGGTTCCCGAATATAAAACATCGTCACCTAAATTTGCGCCGTGATTGATACCAGCAAAAACCATATCGGGTTCAGTTTCGAGTAATCCTGTAATCGCTAAATGCACGCAATCCGTGGGTGTGCCGTCTACTTTTGTAAAACCGTTGTGTGCCAATGTGGCGCGTAATGGCATATCGAGAGTAAGAGAATTACTCGCCGCGCTACGATTTCTATCTGGCGCAACCACTGAAATCGTCGCGTGTTCGCTCAAGGCTTTTGCTAACGCGCTAATTCCTTCCGCTAAATAACCATCGTCATTACTTATTAAAATGTGCATTTTTTTCGCCTTCAAAAAGCCGCCCACTAAATTTAGCGAACGGAATTATTTGCAAACTAATCGTTTTAATTTCCCGACCAAATCAGTTCCACGCGGCGATTCCGTACTCTGCCTGCTTCGGTACTGTTATCAACAATTGGCTGGCTTTCACCGTAACCGCGAGCCGTTAACTTGTTCAAAACACCTTTATGTTTCAAATAATTAGCGACCGATTGCGACCGCTTTTGCGACAAACGCAAATTATATTTATCCGTACCTTCGCTGCTTGTGTGACCTTGTACTTCTAAATCATTTTTCAGTGGGTAAGCAATCAAACTATTTGCTACGCCATCCAAAATCACTTTTGCCTGTGGCGTTAATTCTGCTGAATCGTATTTAAATTGCACCCCTTTGATTTCTAAACTAATCGGGCAACCATACGAATCAACTTTCGCGCCTGCAATTGTGCCTGGACATTGATCTAAACAATTATTCACGCCGTCTTTGTCATCGTCACGGGTTGAACAATCTGGAATAGGTGTCACAACAGGCAACTCAATTTTCGGCTGTGGTTTTTCGGCTTTTTCACCCAAAGGAATCACGAAACCAACGTTGACGACCATTTCATTGAAATCGCTGCTGTTTGAATTGTTTGCAAGCAAGAAATTATTGTTATCGTTACCGCTGAAATTGTTGTTGTAACGGTAGCGAATATCACTACGCAGGAAAAAACCGTCACAAATTTCATAGGTTGCACCAACGCCCGCTTCACCAATAAAACCGATATTATCGCCATTTGGCGAACTGGTATTTGCCGCGCCAGCACCAATAACCGCGTAAGGCGAAAATTTGTCACGGAAAAAATAGTATTGCAAATCTGCCGTGCCGCCAGCCATGTTTGTCCCGCCAGAATTCAACCCTAATAGTGAGGAAGCTCTGCCGTAATCTTGGTAAAAACCTTTTAATTCCACGTTGAAATGTTCATCCAACATTTTACCGACTGCCAAACCGCCGCCCCAACCGTCGCTACTGTTACGATTTTC
Organism: uncultured Methylomagnum sp.; assembly: GCA_964558865.1. Classification (GTDB taxonomy): domain Bacteria; phylum Pseudomonadota; class Gammaproteobacteria; order Methylococcales; family Methylomonadaceae; genus UBA10906. The sequence continues at coordinate 10,402 of CAZLGN010000035.1, read as the reverse complement.
GTCCGCTAAAACAAACGAACCATAAGGCGCAACATACCAGCGCGTGTCCACATCGTCGCTAGCATTTGCCAAAACGGGCGCGACCAATGCAGCTAAAATCGCTGCTGAAAGTGTTTTTTTAATCATAAAATTTTCTCATTGTTTTTTTAAAATAAACCCAGTTGCACTTGGGCGACTTCGGACATCATTTCGCGAGACCAAGGCGGATCTAAAACGATTTCGACATTTACACTCGCCACACTTGGCAAGGCTTTAATGCCTTTTTCAACATCGCTTTGAATCACAGGTCCCATGCCACAACCTGGCGCAGTCAAAGTCATCATAACATGAACGTGATAGCGGTCATTCGCAACGGGATGAACGGCACAATTATAAATCAGTCCTAAATCGACAACATTCACAGGAATTTCGGGATCATAAACCGTTTTCATCACCGCCCAACAATTCTGTTCAATGGCTTGCGCGGTATTTTCGCCGACTAAAGCTGCTGAATGATGTTCTTCTTTGCCAAGTGCGTCAGCATCTTTGCCCGCAATTCGCACCATGTGACCGTAAGGCGTAAGCACTGTAAAGTTATCGCCAAGTGCTTGATGCAAGGTGACTAAATCGCCAGCGTTTAATTTGCCGATATGCCCGTCTGGAATCGTAATAATATCCACGTCACGGGTTAAGGTAATGCTTTCTTTTTCTGCCATGATTAGTTTTGATAGTTAAATTTTGAAATGGTGAGCGTCAATCGTTTGTCCCGTTACGTTCAAACTGTCATCGCTAAATAAATACGCATAAAGTGGCGCGAGTGAATCCATTGGTGGAAGTTTCGATTTATCTTCGGCGGGATAAGCCCGTTTTCGTAATGGTGAATCGATAGGACTGGGAATTAGAGTGTTAACGCGAATTTTGCCAGCGGCAGAAAGTTCTTCAGATAAAATGTGCGCTAATCCTTCGAGTGCAACTTTTGAAACGCCGTAAGCTCCTGAATAAGCGGGGGCAATTCGTGCAGATGAATCGGAAGTGAAAACAATTGACGCATGCTCGGCTTTTTGCATGACGGGTAATAAAACGCGAGTTAACAAGAATGGCGCGTTTAAATTTACATTGAGCGTGTGTCCCCATTCTTTTGTGCCGTTTTGAATTAAGGGTGTAAAAGCACTGAATTCGACAGCTGAATGTAATAAACCGTGTAACGCGCCGTATTTTTCATTGATGCGTTGGGCAAGTTCAACATAATCATTTTCAGTCGCGCCTGCCAAATCGAAGGGATAAATGATAGGTTCAATACCATCGGCGGCTAAAATTTTGTCGTAAAGAATTTCAATTTTGGGCAAATTTTTGTCAAGCAAAATGACTTTTGCGCCTAATTTTGCGAGTGTGAAAGCAGCAGTCGAACCTAAGCCACCAGCGGCACCAGTGACTAAAATAACGTGATTTTGTAGCGGCATAATACGTTTTTTGATGAATGTATAAAGTGGCTATAGTTTAGCGTATTAGTAGGTTATTCGTCATGTTGCATGACGCCTGAATAATCGAACAAAAAACAGGCAACTTCTTCAAGTCGTTTTTGATTCCCTTAGACATGATTGTTTTCCTACTCTTTATTTTTCGATAAAATGCCCCGCAGCGTTATATTGATTCCTTTTAACTTTTTACTCCAAGTCGAGCGGCACGTTACAATTATGAAAACACATTCTGATAGTTCAAAAGTAACGCTGTTCCAATGGATTTGGCGTTCGTATTTTAAAACCTCGCTTGTTCCACTACTTGTTGTCGAAATTGCCCTAATTACAACGTATTTTTTGAGCAATCAGTTTGCCAATAAAGAAAATATCAAAACGATTGTTCAAGTCGCACAAGACCAATTAGCGCATTTAGCAACGCGAGAATCCACAGGAATTAACCATCAACTTGATGCGATTGTGAACGCGACCGATTATTTGCAGAAATACGCAGCGGTTGTGATGTCAGGCAAAAATTTATTAAAACGTGACGACCCAAAACGTTTTGCTTTTAGTAAAGATGGCGCGTATTACACAACGCGCAACACCGAAGGCGACATTGACAGCAGCGCGGTTTTTTACAGCGGTTTTGTCAAAATTGGCGAAAAAGAAAAAGAAAAAGCTCTGCGAACTGCCGCGTTAGATCCCGCGTTAAAATCGGTTAAGAAATCGTTTCCACTTATCGCGCAAACTTATATCAACACATTTGATTCACTCAATCGCATTTATCCGTACTTTGACGTGATTTCGCAATATCCCGCGAAAATGGATATTCCTTCCTACAATTTTTATTACGAAGCCGATGATAAACATGATCCAACGCGCGGCACGGTTTGGACTGACGCTTATATTGACCCCGCTGGGCAAGGTTGGATGACGACGTGCAGCGCACCTGTTTATAACGGGGATTTTTTAGAAGGCGTAGTCGGCGTTGATATTACGATTGAAACGATTGTTGCCGAAGTTAAAGCGTTAGAAATTCCTTGGAAAGGTTACGGCGTTTTAATCGATAAAAATGGTACGATTTTGGCATTGCCGTCGGTCGGTGAAAACGATTGGGATATTAAAAACATGACCGCGTCTGATTATTCTGAAGCGATTAAAAAAGATACGTTTCGCACTGATGATTACAACTTGTACTTGAAAAAACCTGAGATTGCGACAACGCTCAAAAACGCGCAAAACGGTGTGCAATATACAATGCTGCAACAAGAATCGATTTTAGCGTGGGCAACTGTGCCGTCAACAGGTTGGAAATTGCTGGTTGTAGTTCCAACATCAACAATTTTTGAACCCAGTGATTCGCTTTCTGCGCGTTTAAATACTATTGCGTGGTTGATGATTTCGGGAATGCTCGTGTTTTACAGCGTCTTTTTTACGATGCTTTATCGACAATCGCGCAAAATGAGTTTGTTGCTTTCACAGCCTCTTCATAACATGGATGAAATGGTTTCAGACATCGCGCAAGGACGGCATATTTCGTCGAATTACGAATTTTTTGTCACAGAATTGGATTCGACGGCAACAGGTATTTTAGAAATGGGCAACCAGCTTGAATCCGTCAAAAAAGCCCGCGAAATTGCCGCCGCTGAACTCTACAAACGCACGGAACAACTGCAAAAAGTATTCGATGTTAGTCCGAGCGGTTATGTTTTGGTGAGTCCACAACAGGAAATTTTGTTAGCAAACAAAGTTATTTCAAAAATTACAGGGCTTTTGATGCCGCAATTGCTTGAATTAAACGAGCAAGCCTTTTGGGATTCTATTTCAAATCAAGCCAGCGAACCACTTACAGCATTTGAAAGTACGGATGAATTAAAACGCCTTGATTTAGTAAAACCGCGTCACGTTAGTTTGCTTTGTGGCGTGCGAGAAATTTATCTTTCAAACGGTGATTTGCTTGGCAAACTCTACTTTTTGCATGACATCACTAAAGAAGAAGAAGCGAACCGCATCAAAGCTGAATTTTTAATGAGCGCGACGCATGAATTACGCACGCCGCTTTCCACAATTCACGGTTACGCCGAATTGCTTAATGGCGGCATGATTCCAGCCGAAATGCAGCCAGAATTGATTGAAGTAATTTACCAACAAACAACGTGGTTAATTACCATGATTAACGAATTGCTAGATTTGAGCCGCATTGAAGAACGTGCTGGTGCAGATTTTGTAATTGAATCTTACGAACTCGATGATTTGCTTACTGAAACGATTGCCGAATTTAACGTACCTCAGGAACGTGAACCACTTGTTTATGTACCAAATAATCAAGCGATAACGCTGAATGTCGATAAAGAAAAATTCAAAAAAGCGGTCACTAATATCGTCGATAACGCTTACACCTATTCACCAAATGGCGGTGAAGTGTCGATAAAAATTCACCCAAATAATGAACAAAACTTTATCGAAATTGAAATTGCTGATGCAGGTTTAGGTTTGAGTGAAGATGATATTTTTCATGTTTTCGATCGATTCTTCCGTGTCGATAAAAGCGGCAATGTCCCAGGCGTTGGATTAGGCTTATCGATTGCGAAAGAAATTATTACGTTATTAGATGGTGAAATTCGTATTGAAAGTCAGTTGAAACAGGGTTGCCATGTCTTTATTCGATTGAATGTCACAAAATTTGGTAATCCATAGCCGCCCTTCTACCGACCACTAAACCGTTATTACGATTCCTGTGGTCGGCTTCGACTCAATTATTCGAGAATTTTCAACCGTCACGACAAAATCTGCCGCATTTTGTTGAATTGGAATGGTCATTAAAATCGTGAAATTCCGACCGCTTCGCGCAATTGTGCAATAAACGGTTGACTAATTGCCCGTGCTTTTGCTGCGCCAATTTGTAATTGTTCTTCAATATGATTCGGTTGTAATAATAACTCTTCGTAACGTTCCCGTGCGGGTGCCACTTCAGCATTCACTTTTTCAAACAAAATCGCTTTCATTTCGCCCCAACCAATGCCATTTGCGTAACGTTTCGCCACCTCCGCCACTGCGTCTGCATTCGCAAACGCTTTGTACATACTAAACAAGGTGCAATCGCTGGTATCTTTCGGTTCGTGTGGTTCGAGCGAATTAGTTTTGATTTTGTTAATCAGCTTTTTGAGTTTTTTTTCAGGTTCAAAAAGTGGAATCGTGTTGTTATAACTTTTACTCATTTTGCGCCCATCTAAACCTTGCAAAATCGCGCCTTGTTCGTCAATTATTGCTTCAGGTAACGTGAAATGCTCGCCGTAAATATGGTTAAAACGTGCGCCAATATCACGTGCCATTTCAATATGTTGCAGCTGGTCTTTACCGACAGGAACTTTATTGGCGTTGAATAATAAAATATCTGCCGCCATCAAAATTGGATAACTAAATAAACCCATCGTAATGCCTTTGTCAGCATCATCTTCTTCATTTTCAGCAACGGCGGCTTTATAGGCGTGTGAACGATTCATTAAACCTTTCGCTGTCACGCAAGTTAACAACCACGTTAATTCTAAAATTTCAGGCACGTCCGATTGGCGATAAAACACGGCATTATTGGTATCCAAACCTAATGCCAACCACGTTGCGGCGATTTCCAAACTCGATTGACGCACGCGCTCAGGTTCTTGGCATTTAATTAGGGCATGATAATCGGCTAAAAAATAAAATGGCGCGACATTTGCATTCTGACTAGCGTTAATAGCTGGACGAATCGCGCCTACATAATTGCCCAAATGTGGCGTTCCAGTGGTAGTGATTCCTGTTAAAACAATGGCTTTTTTCATTAAAAATCTCAAAAGTGAAAAAGGTGAAAATGTAGATTGCCATTTTATAGTAAAATTTCAAAAATCACGTTTAAGAGGGATATTTTTATGCAATATGATGAAAAACGCGCGTTCATGCGTGTCGATGTGGATTGTGACATGGCTTATCGATTGGTTGATTCTAGTGAATTCCAACCTGCACGCTGTACTTCGCTAAGTGGTTCAGGTGTGTCATTTGTTACACCGCAAATTTGCGACGAAGGGAAAGCTATCGAAATTAAAATCACGCCACAAAATACCCTCACACCAGCATTAACGGCATTTGTCGAAGTCATTCGAATTTCTTCTTTGCAAACAGGCAATTATGAAATTGCAGCGACTATAAAATCTATTAAGGGTTAAAAATGTTCACAATTACCAAAGAAGTCTATTTTTGTTATGGTCATAGACTGATGAATCACGGTGGAAAATGTCGAAATTTGCATGGGCATAGCGTAAAAGCGGCGATTTCGATTACGCATGAAAATTTGAACAATCAAGGTATGGTGTGTGATTTTTCAGATGTGAAAGAATGCGTCGAAAGTTATGTCAATACGCATTTAGATCACAATTTTCTCTTACATAAAGATGACCCAATTATTCCTTCATTGATTCAAAATAATGAACGTTTTTTAGTTATGGACGAACATCCAACTGCTGAAGTGTTGAGTAAAATGATTTTTAAGCATTTGCAAGCAAGCGGTTTTCAAGTAACAGAAGTTGCATTGTGGGAAACCGCCAGTGCGTGTGCAAGTTATCGAGATTAAAATACCTCCCAATTACTGACCCACTTCATCAACGCCACATAATCCGTTTTACCCGTTGCCATCACAGGAATTGCGTCGATAAACAAAATCTTTTTCGGTAAGTTTATCGCTGCTACGCCTTGAGAATTTTTCGCTAATTCATGCAAAGTCGCGTCTTTTTGAGTGGTAATCAAAATGATTTGCTCGCCTTTTTTCGCGTCTGGCAAACTGATAACGGCATGATGCGTTTTTTCCCACACTTTCATGGAGAGTTGTTCAACAAACGTCAGTGACACCATTTCGCCGCCGACTTTCGCAAAGCGTTTGCTGCGTCCGCGAATATGCAAAAATCCGTCGTCATCGACATGAACAATATCGCCCGTGTCGTACCAGCCTTTGCCATAAATCGATTCTGTTGGTTTCAAACCGTCTTGACCTGCAAGCAAATAACCGAGCATCACATTCGCACCTTTAACGTGCAAACGCCCTGCGTCTTCAATACCTTCAACGGGTTCTAATTTATATTCCAAATGTGGCAACAATCGCCCAACCGTTCCCGCCTTGTAATCCATCGGCGTATTGACGGCTGCAACAGGGGCGGTTTCTGTCGCGCCGTAACCTTCTAAAATCCGAATGCCAAATTTTTCAGCCCACAAAGTGCGCGTTGCATCGTGCAATTTTTCTGCCCCTGCGACAACGTAACGTAATTTATGAAAATCGTAGGGATGCGCTTTTTTACCGTAAGCGGCAAAAAACGTATTTGTGCCAAACATAATCGTCGCGCCAACTTCATAAGCCATTTCTGGAATAATCGAAAAATGCAGCGGCGTGGGATAAAAAAACGTTTTCATGCCGTTCAAAATCGGTAACAAGGTGCCAATCGTAAAACCAAACGAGTGAAACATCGGCAAGAAATTTAAAATCACGTCCCGCGAATTAAAGTCGATTCGCGCTGAAACTTGTTGATGATTCGACAAAATGTTGGCGTGCGAAAGCACTACACCTTTTGGCGTACCTTCTGAACCAGAGGTAAATAAAACCACCGCTGGCGAATCGGGATTTTGCTCATTTTTAAACCAAAAACGCGCGGTTTTGCTTTGCCACGCGCCACGCAATTTGTCGGCAGTCGAAATCGTTTGCGCTAAATCTTCCAAATAAACCACGTTCACATTTTGGCTTAACGTAGCAATATCGTTTTCTAAATGCGCGAGTTCAACAAATTTTCGAGAACTTAAAACCGTTTGAATTTTTGCAGTTTGACACGCTGCAATCATGCCCGCCGCACCTGTTGAAAAATTCAACATCGCAGGCACACGCTGTGTTTGTTGCAATCCCAAAATCACAAATAATGTTTTAGTCGAATTCGGCAACATCACGCCGACATTTTCATGTTGCGCGGTAAATTTTTTCAGCGCGTTGCCAAGAATTAACGTGCGGGTAATCAACGCATCGTAAGAAAGCGGCACACGTTCTAAATCTTCAGCAACAACGTGTTTGCCGCCGTGAATGTGCCGTGCATTGAGCAAACTCGCAAAAATCGTTTGCTGGGTTTGGCTGGCGGTAAACTGCATTTCTGCCATCAAATCCGCCAAAATGTGACCACTCGATTTACGGCGATTTTTACCCGTCAATTCTTTGCGAGCGTGAATATGTGTCGGTGGCAAAATCGTGAGCGTAATTTTTGGAAACCAACGCAACCGCACAATGCCGCGCAATTTTGAAAATGGCGTGTATTTCGCGCCCGTGATTTGAATTGGCAAAATCATCGCGTCCGATTTATCCGCCACCATGCCTGTGCCGTCATAAATTTTCATCAACGAACCCGTTGTGGTGATTCGCCCTTCAGGAAAAATCACGGTTTTCGTGTCGTGTTGCAAATGATGAATAAGATTTTTAAGCGACATCGGATGCGTCGGGTCAACGGGGAATACTTTTGATAATCCTAAAAATGGTTTAATCCACCATTGCTGCGCGATATGGGTGTTAATCGCAAACGTAATATCGTCAGGCAAAAAGGCCGCAAGCAATGGCGGATCTAAAAATGAACAATGATTTGCCACAATTAACACGCGATTTCCCGCATTATAATAATTTTCTAAACCAACAACTTCGACGCGATAAAGCATTGTTAGAAAAGAGCGTAAGATTTTTTTTAGCATGACGAATTCATAAAAAGAAAAGTAACAAAAGTTTGCATGATTATTAAACTAAACCAAATGCGCCCACATATCGTAATCGTCTGCATCTTCAAATTCGACTTGGACAAATTCTCCCACTTTCAAATGCGTTGCACCGTCGATGAAAACTTGTCCGTCGATTTCAGGCGCATCCGCTTTGCTACGCGCCACCGCACCTTCTTCTACGACTTCATCAATTAACACCGTTTCAACGCGCCCGATGCGACGTTGCAAACGGTCTGCGCTGATTTGCGCTTGATGCGCCATAAAACGCGCTAAACGTTCTTGTTTAATTTCTTCGGGAATTTGGTCAGGCAAATCGTTTGCCGCTGCGCCTTTCACAGGCGAATAAGCAAACGCGCCAACGCGGTCTAATTGCGCTTCATCTAAAAAATTTAACAATTCTTCAAATTCATTTTCGGTTTCGCCAGGAAAGCCGACGATAAACGTACTTCGCAAGGTAATATCAGGACATACATCGCGCCACGCTTTAATGCGCGTTAAATTATTTTCAGTTGCGGCAGGACGTTTCATCAATTTCAAAATGCGTGAATTTGCGTGCTGAAAAGGAATATCGAGATATGGCAAAATTTTTCCTTCTGCCATTAACGAAATCACGTTATCGACGTGCGGATATGGATAAACATAGTGCATTCGCACCCAAATTCCTAAATCACCCAGCGCATTGGCTAAATCATAAAAACGGGTTTGATGCGATTTACCGCGCCAATCGTGTGGCGCGTATTTCAAATCTAAACCGTAAGCACTGGTATCTTGCGACACCACGAGTAATTCTTTTACACCCGCATTCGCTAAATTTTCCGCTTCGTGTAAAACCTCATCAATCGGACGGCTCACTAAATCGCCACGCATCGAGGGAATAATGCAAAACGTGCAACGATGATTACAGCCATAGGAAGTTTTCAAATGCGCATAATGGTCAGGCGTTGGTTTGATACCTTGCGGCGGCAGTAAATCTAAAAAGGGTTGGTGTGGCGCGGGCAAATATTCGTGAATGGCGGCAACCACTTCATCAAAAGCGTGTGCGCCTGTAACCTTTAAAACTTGCGGATGTTTGGCGCGAATTTCAGCCTCGCGTGAACCTAAACAACCTGTGACAATGACTTTGCCATTTTTCGCCAACGCTTCGCCAATGCTGTCGAGAGATTCTGCTACTGCCGAATCAATAAAACCACAAGTATTCACGACGACTAAATCGGCATTTTCGTAAGTGGGCGAAATGTGGTAGCCCTCGGTTCGTAACATAGTCAAAATACGTTCGCTGTCTACCAATGCTTTGGGACAGCCCAAACTAATGAAACCAATTTGCGGCGTACTCATTAAAAAATCCGTTAAAAATGTTGAAATTAGGCAAAATTATAGCACGCACAGAAAAATGATTTTTATCGGTAGCGGTGTTAAAATTCAAGCCATTACTAGAAACTTGTTGAATCCACCGATGACGATTAAATCTCATTCTTCCCCTGCTTTAGAATTTAAAAGTAGCACTTTTTCAGTACCAGTTTTAAGCCTTGCCAGTAACGATTTAATTTTAGTTGAACAATTGCTGGATGAAAAAGTAAAACTCGCCCCCGAATTTTTCAAACATTCGCCTGTTATTGTTGATTTACAAGAAGTGAACAAAAAGCAATTGATGTTAGATTTTGACGACTTGGCTTCGGTCATTCGCAAATCAGGATTATTTGTTGTAGGAATTCGAAGCGGTAATGAAGAACAACAAGCTCAAGCGATTGCGTTAGGTATTCCGCTCAACACGGCACCGACGAGCGAAACAAAAGCGAGTGTAAAAACGAAATCGACTAAAACAACAGACAATGAATTGATGACAAATGATTCAACGACGGTGATGATTACAAAACCCGTTCGTTCTGGACAACGCATTTATTCACATGGCGATTTAATCGTTTTGGCACAAGTTGGCGCAGGTGCGGAAATTTTAGCGGAAGGAAACATTCATGTTTATGGCTCATTGCGCGGCAAAGCATTAGCTGGCGTTCAAGGAAACACTGAAGCACGAATTTTTTGTTCAGATTTACAAGCCGAACTCATTTCAATCGCAGGTAATTACAAAATAAGCGATGACATTCACGGGGCAATTTCTAATACACCCGTTCAAATTTATTTACAAAAAAATACCTTAGTCGTTAAAACGATTATTTAACGAACAGATAGAAATTCTTTGGAGG
>CAZLGN010000034.1:0-13733 GCA_964558865.1 uncultured Methylomagnum sp. | reverse complement strand
AATGTGTTTGTCTAATTCGCTGACAATTTCTTTAGGTGTCATTTCAGTCATTTTTTTACTCTTTAGGTTCAATATCGAGTTCTTCGATACGCAAATTGTGATTGGTGTAAATGCAAATATCGGCGGCGATATTTAACGAACGCTCGACGATTTCACGCGCACTTAAATCGGTATTTTCAAGCAACGCGCGGGCTGCCGCTTGAGCAAATGAACCGCCCGAACCGATTGCCATTAAATCAAATTCCGATTCAGGTTCAATTACGTCGCCTGTGCCAGAAATAATCAATGAGGTTTTAGAATCCGCAATTGTTAAAAGAGCTTCCAATTTGCGTAATGCGCGGTCGGTTCGCCAATCTTTTGCCATTTCAACGGCGGCGCGAGTTAAATTGCCGCGATGTTTTTCGAGTTTGCCTTCAAAATGTTCAAATAAAGTGAACGCATCGGCGGTTGCGCCTGCGAAACCTGCAATCACTTTGTCATGATACAAACGACGTACTTTACGCGCGTTGCCCTTCATAACTGTATTGCCCAATGTCACTTGTCCGTCACCGCCGATAACGACTTTATCTCCTCGGCGAACCGAAAGAATTGTTGTGCCTCTAAACACGATTTTCTCCAGAGTTAAAAAATAAAAAGCGATTTTACAGGTTTCGCGGGGATTTCTGCCGAAATTTTACCCAAATCCGCTCGCACACAACGTAAAACGTCGTAGCCGTATTTGCCCTCAAAATGTTCGGTAACGGGTTTCATCGATTTTCCATATTCGGGCGGAAGAGCTTTAATGACCGTTTGAATTTCACTAATTTCTTCATCTGAAAGTGAAATTACATCACGCAATTCTAATTCATCAATTGCAATGCCTTCAGCTAAATGCGTGTAAATCGTCATTTCTTGTAATTGTCGGTATTCGGCAATTTTTGCAGGTTCCAACCCCGTTTTAAATAATCGAACTGAAGTCTGACTTGAGCTTAAATGGTCATCATCCATAATCAGAAATGCGCGAATTACGCTTAAAAAATCTTCGCCATATAGTTTCAATTTGTGTTCGCCAACGCCAGACAATTCACCAAATTCTGCCAACGTTTTCGGTTTCGATTCCATCATCATCATTAACGTTGCGTCATGAAAAATAGTGTAATTCGGTACATTTTGTATCTCACAAAGTTCGCGGCGTTTATCCAATAATGCCTTCCAAAATCGCGTGCGCCAATCGTCCGTAATTTTTGTTTGCTTCACAACAACTTGTTTGCGGGTCAATTTTTCAGGTTTTACATCAGGTCTAAACATCAGCCGCCGTTCACCGCGCAAAACGGGACGGCTTGCTTCGGCAAGTTTCAAGGTGTTGTAAATAAATTCAACTTCGACCATATTCAACGCAATCAATTGTCGAAATACTGACCGCCATTGCCCGTCGTCTAAATCTTTACCGATGCCGAATGTTGATTGTTGGTCATGTTTATTTTGGCGAATTTTCGGTGTTTGAATGCCGTGTAATACGTCGATTAAATGTGAAACACCAAAATGTTGACCTGTACGAAAAACACAGGATAACGCTTGCTGTGCGGCGATTGTGCCATCCCACGTTTTAGGTGGATCTAAACAACAATCGCAATTACCGCACGGTTTTTCCATTGTTTCGCCAAAATACTGCAACAAAGTTTGTCGCCGACAATGTACTTGTTCGCACAATGCCAGCATCGAATCGAGCTTGTAGGTTTCTAAGGCTTTGTGCATTTCGTCAGCTTCGGATTCGGCAATCCATTTTTTTAAAATCACAATATCTTGGATGCCGTAAGCCATCCACGCATTCGATGGCAAACCATCTCGTCCCGCGCGACCCGTTTCTTGATAATAGGCTTCCACGCTTTTGGGCAAATCTAAATGCGCCACAAATCGCACGTTTGGCTTATCAATCCCCATACCAAACGCAATTGTGGCGACAATCACAATGTTGTCTTGTTTTAAAAATTGTTGCTGATTGATTTGGCGTTCTTTCGTTAGCAAACCTGCATGATAGGGCAGGGCGTTTATGCCTTTTTCGTTTAACCATTCGGCAACCGCATCGACTTTTTTACGCGACATACAATAAACAATTCCCACGTCACCGCTGTGATATTTGCGAATAAAATCGAGTAATTGTTGTTTTTCTCGACCTGCTTGTTTCGGCACAATGGTGTAACGAATGTTCGGACGGTCAAAACCGCTGATATAAAGTGGCGCGTCTTCGAGTTGCAAGCGTTGTTGAATTTCAAGGCGCGTGCGTTCATCGGCGGTGGCGGTTAACGCAATGCGTGGAATGTCGGGAAATTGCTCATGCAAAATTGAGAGAGCTAAATAATCCACGCGAAAATCGTGTCCCCATTGCGACACACAATGCGCTTCATCAATGGCGAATAACGAAATTTCCAACGTTTTTAAAAAATCTAGCGTTGTCGGCATTTTCAATCTTTCAGGCGCGATATAAAGTAAATCGAGTTCGCCATTTCGCAATTGCTGCTCAACTTGCCGCGATTCTTGCGCGGTCAACGCAGAATTTAAAAATGCTGCACGAATGCCTAATTGTTTGAGCGCATCAACTTGATCTTGCATTAACGCAATTAACGGCGAAATCACAATCCCCACGCCGTCACGCAATAATGCTGGAATTTGGTAACACAATGACTTTCCGCCGCCAGTTGGCATTAACACCAGCGCGTCTTTTCCTGCAATCAAATTCTCGATAATTGTTTGTTGTTGACCGCGAAATTGATTGTAACCAAAAACCGTTTTTAAAATTTTTAGGGGCGCGTTACTCATTTTAATTCCAGTAAAACAATAATGATTGCACAATATAGCGAATAATTTTTCATTTCAAACCCTAGTTACACTTTAAAAATATGACAGAAACTTCAACTGAATTATGCAATGCTGATGTTCTGATTGTAGATGATACGTTAGCCAATTTGCAGTTACTTACGTCTATTCTCAAAGAAGAAGGCTATAAAGTTCGTCCAGCAAGTTCTGGGGCGATGGCGATACAGGCAATCGCAAAAAAAATGCCCGACTTAATTTTGCTTGATATTAAAATGCCTGATATGGATGGCTATGCGGTTTGCCAAGAATTAAAAGCGAATCCGCACACGCAAGACATTCCTGTTATTTTTATCAGCGCGTTAAGTGATGTCACGGATAAAGTGAAAGCCTTTAACGTTGGGGGCTTGGATTACATTAACAAGCCGTTTCAGTTTGAAGAAGTCAAAGCGCGAGTTTCAACGCATTTAAAATTGAAATCGTACCAAAACGAAATGGCGCGAAAAGTAGCGGCAGGAATTGAAAAAATCAGTCATTTAAATCAAGAAATTATCGACACACAACGCGAATTGATTTTTACGATGGGTGAAATTTGCGAAACACGCTCGCAAGAAACGGGTCAACACGTTAAGCGTGTCGCAGAGTATTCGTATTTATTAGCGAAATTAAATGGTTACACGGAGTTTGAGTTAATCAAACATGCTTCACCTATGCACGATATTGGCAAAGTAGCAATTACAGATTCAATTTTGAATAAAATGGGAATTTTGACAGCCGACGAATGGAAAATTATGCGAACCCACACCACGTTGGGCTTCAGTATGTTGTCAGTTTCTAAACGTCCGATGTTGCAAATGGCGGCAACAATTGCTTTAGAACATCATGAGAAGTGGGATGGAACAGGTTATCCGTATGGTTTGGTGGGTGAAGAAATTAGTTTAGTCGGGCGAGTTACTGCCATTGCCGATGTATTCGATGCCTTGGGTTCAATCCGTTGTTACAAATCTGCATGGGAATTACCCGCGATTTTAGAGTATTTCCGCCAACAACGCGGCAAGCATTTTGACCCTAAATTGTTGGATTTATTTTTTGAACATTTAGAGGATTTTTTAGCAATTCGAGATCGATTTGTCGATTAGGCATTTTAGTTCGCACAAATTCTAACCTTTAGTTTGACTGCATTTTCAGTCACAATGCTGCTTTCTTAATTTTTACTAATGTGAGTTTAAAACAATGGATTATCCAGAAAAAACGTGTTCGATTGAACGCCTTGTTACCCATGAAAAATTGGTTGCCGCTACAATTGCTGGACGAAAAACTCAGCAACGTCGAAATGGTGTTTATGGTTATCCAAATGAAACCTTCGAATTAGAGGGAAAAATGTTTGTGGTGACGGATTTATATCGACAAACATTAGGCGAAATGACCGATGCAGACGCGCAAGCTGAAGGTTATCCAAATTTAGAAATGTACCGTGATTTAATTTTGAGAATGCACGCGGGCATGGAATGGAATAATGACGCGCCAACATGGGTGCATTGCTTTAAGGCGCAAGATTAGTTATTACGCTGAATTTTTGTTATTCAATTTCTTTAAGAAACACGATCGGTTATGCCAGACTTCCAGCCTTTTTTTCATGACGACGATTTAGCCGTCTTAAATGCTCAACCAAAATTAAAAAAACCGCCGTTATATCGCGTGATTTTGCTTAATGACGATTTCACGCCGATGGATTTCGTCATTGAAATTTTAATCAATTTTTTTGGCATGTCCGATGAACAAGCCACCGCGATTATGTTGCAGGTTCACACGCGCGGTGTCGGAATTTGCGGGACGTATTCCAAAGATGTTGCCGAAACTAAAGTTCATATCGTTAATTCGTACTCTTTCGAACATGATCACCCGTTGAAATGTGAGATGGAAGAACTTTAGCCTTGATGCAAATAAATGATGAATGAATTAGAAACTGTTTGGATTGTTGATGACGACAAATCCATTCGTTGGGTGTTGGAAAAAGCCTTGCAAAAAGCCATGATGTCAACGCGCTGTTTTCAAAGTGCCAAAGAACTATTTGTCGCGCTACAACAAGAAATTCCTGATGCCTTGATTACCGATATTCGAATGCCGCACATGAGCGGCTGGGAATTACTCGACAAGATACAAGCCGATTATTCTACCTTGCCCGTTATTGTCATCACCGCGCATTCTGATTTAGACAGTGCGGTGTCTGCATTTCACGGTGGCGCGTTTGATTATTTACCTAAACCATTTGATATTGCTGACGCAGTTGAATTGGCGCGACGGGCGTGTGTGCATTCGCAACAACAACGCGAATTATCGGAAAATCCAACTGTTTTAAAACAAAACGAAATCCCCGATATTATTGGTGAAGCTCCAGCGATGCAAGAAGTTTTTCGTGCCATTGGACGCTTGGCACGGTCGCAAATTACGGTGTTAATCAATGGCGAATCGGGAACAGGCAAGGAATTAGTTGCGAAAGCCTTGCACCGACACAGTCCGCGCCGTGCAAAACCGTTTATTGCCCTAAATATGGCAGCCATTCCGAAAGATTTAATGGAATCTGAATTGTTTGGGCATGAAAAAGGCGCGTTCACGGGAGCGGTTCAACGCAGAGCAGGGCGGTTTGAACAAGCAAACGGTGGAACGTTATTTTTAGACGAAATTGGCGATATGCCTGCTGAATTACAAACTCGATTATTGCGCGTGTTGTCCGATGGCGAATTTTATTCTGTTGGCGCGTATGCCTCGACAAAAGTAGATGTACGAATTATTGCCGCCACGCATCAAAATTTAGAGGAACTCGTATTACAAGGGCGTTTTCGAGAAGATTTGTTTCACCGTTTAAATGTTATTCGGATTCACATTCCGCCGTTGCGGGAACGAAAACAAGATATTCCGTTGTTGCTTCGCCACTTTTTACAGCAGGCAGCAAACGAATTAGATATGGAAATTAAGACATTGAAACCTGATGTCGAAGAATTGTTAAGCACTTTGGATTGGCGCGGTAACGTGCGGCAATTAGAAAATACTTGTCGCTGGTTAATGGTCATGGCATCAGGACGCGAGGTGCATTTACATGATTTACCGCCTGAATTATTGGCGGTGACGATTGAAAAAGCCATGTTAAAAAGTGATTGGCAAAGTTTGTTGCGGTTAGAGCTTGACCGTCACTTAGAAAATAAAACTACCACCATTGCCAAACAAATTATTCCAACTGTTGAACGCATTTTGATTAAATCTGCGTTAGATTTCACTGGGAATAAACGCCACGAAGCCGCAATTTTATTGGGTTATGGTAGAAACACCTTAACGCGGAAAGTCAAAGAATTAAACATTGAACTTGATGATAATGAATAACCGTTCTGCCGTTAATGATCGCTGCTCTTAATCGATTTATCGAATTCCTTTTTTAAAAGAAAAATCGCATCAATAACGGCGTTGGACGATGCTTCAAATGCAGACGTACATTCTGTTAAACGCAATGCTACATCGTATTTTTCTGCATTGATATATTCCGCTACCTTGCTCGCTTGGACGTGAAATTCGTGATTTCTTTTCTTCAGCTCGTAATAATTCTTTAGGCGAGCAACTTGTGGATGTTCTTCCTCACTGTACAACCAATGTCCTAAATCCGATAACTCATCATTAAGCATTTTAAGTATGTCGAGTGCTGTTTTATTTGTAATCGCATCGCATAACTTTTCCTTCCAGTAAGCGTGACTTGCTACCAAAATCAAATGGTCGTCAGAACGCCGAAATTTAATCGGCATAAGATTTTTAACTGGAATGTCAAAAGTTGTTTTTCGTTGATTATCAATAAGTTGATTATCCATAAATTGTACTTCCAATAGTGATTATTTTAAGTCCGAGGTTGCTTTGGCTCGATGTAAGAAAAACTATCATCGTCTAGCGTTCTCAATTTTTTCCAGGCAGAAAAGGCTTTAGAAAAGATAGATCGTTGGTTGAATTGTTTGTCCGCGATTTTTGTCTTAATTGTCAATATCTCCACATAATTTACGATGGCATTTTCGGTTAGCATTCGCGCGGCTTCCGCATTCGCAGATTCAGCAGGAAAACCTGCGGCTATAGCGGCTTCCGTGCCGTCACCACCATTAACTGCATAGACTTGGCAAAAGATTTTTTCTTTCGTGGTGAGAGTCATTTTGTTGCAACACGTCTAGGGTTTCATTGCCGTTATCAACGCATTCACACCCGTGCGATGCGCTAAATTCACTTCTGAAAATCCTGCATTTCGTAATTGTTCTAATGCAATGGTTTCGCGCATGATGTAATTTTCAGATTCATCGTTGAATAAATGAATAATCCAATGTTCAAGCAAATCCAATTTTTTTTCGGCAATTAAAATTCGAAAATAATCTGCGACTTCATTTTGTGTTGAGCGAGTATGTTGCAAAATATCGTCTAACGCATAACGATCACCGTTTATGAATTGTCCTCCAGATTTTAAGACTCGAAAAATTTCATTCACAACTGCTGCGCGATAAGTGTGTAAAAAATTGTGCAATGTGTACGCCGATGCAATCACGTCAACACTCGTATTAGGCATATTTTGCAAGGCAGTTAGCGCGTCGTGATGCGAAAACGTTAATTGTCCTGTTTCAACCCAAGCATTTAAATTTTCTTCGGCTTGTGATTGCATGACGGGTTCGTTATCGATACTGAGAATTTGTGTGTTTTCGCTGGCATTAAGTAACGCCAAGGTTGTGATGCCTGTGCCGCCACCTAATTCGATAACGGTTAAGGTTTCAGTCTGTGTGGCGGCGTAATTTTTCAACGTTTCGCCAACCAAATGACTCATCTTTGTCGCTAACGGACAAATCAAATTGAGCATATCGTAATCTTGCCCAATCACGCCTGAAAACATCGCTTCATATTCTGTTTTTGTCGTCATTTTTTATAGTTCCTATTTCTTTTTTGCATCGTAAGCGGCAAGCTGTTCAGGCGTTGCCTCAGTTTGAAATTTTGTTTTCCATTCGCCATAAGGCATTCCATAAACGATTTCTCGTGCTTGTTCATAATCGATGGCAACGCCTTGTTCTTCAGCCGCCGCTGTGTACCATTTTGCTAAACAATTGCGGCAAAAATCGCCCGTAATCATTAAATCGATGTTTTGAACTTCGGTGTGAGTTTGTAAATGTGAAACCAATCGACGAAATGCCGCCGCTTCTAGTTCAGTTTGTTGTGAATTCATGATTTTTCCTGTTTTAGATAATGAAATAATCATTTTAGATGACTATTCGTTTTTCAAAGCACTTTTTCTAAATACTGCACCATCAATTGCACATTTCGATTGCCGCGATATTGATTGATGTCTAATTTGTACGCTAGAAGAACGCGCCGTATTCCTTGCCACATTTCAGGTTTATCGACATTAAAGGCAATCGCATCCAATTCTTTACCCGCCGAATTTATTCGCACCAGCAGTTTCAAGTGTTGGTCTTTTAAAATTCGTAGATTGACGACTTCAAAAGTGCCGTGAAAAATTGGCTCGGGGAAATGTTGCCCCCATGTTGCGACATTTTGCAATAAATCGGCAAACTCCAAACTTAAATCGGCTTCGGTTAATTCTCCGTCCGACAAAATTCTTTGCTGCAAATCCATTTTTTCCAATCGCCTCCCTACCATTTCATCAAATGCAAGAGAAAATAATGGCAGATTATGGGTGTGCAAACTCAAACCTGCCGCCATAGCATGACCGCCAAATTGTAAAATCAAATTTGGCTGTTCGGTTGCAATATCACTCAATACATCGCGCAAATGCACGCCTTCAATCGAACGTCCCGAACCTTTAAGTAAATCGTGCCCCGCAGGCGCAAAGGTAATAACGGGACGATGCAAATGGTCTTTAATTCGCGCTGCCAAAATACCAATTACGCCTTGATGCCAATTCGCATCGAACAAACACACGCCCCATTTTTCACGCGGTTTATCGAATGCGAAAGTATCGTTTAGCAAGTTCATGGCTTCTTTTTTCATGGTATTTTCAATTTCACGCCGTTCAGTATTCAATGAATCCAAATGCGCCGCCATTTGTCGCGCTACTGTCGGATTTTCTTCAAGCAAACAATTGATACCAAACGACATATCCTGAATACGTCCTGCTGCATTCAACCGTGGCGCGACTCCAAAACCAAAATCACTGGCGTGTAATGTGGCGGCATTTTTTCCTGTCACGTCAATCAACGCCAAAATTCCCGCGTGTCCTTTGCCGTTACGAATTCGCAACAACCCTTGATGCACCAGCGACCGATTCACTTTATCCAACGCCACGACATCTGCAACGGTTCCTAGCGCAACATAATCCAGCAATTGCGCTAAATTGGGTTCAGGAATATGTTGCAATTCAAACCAATGCCGCTCGCGTAATCGCCCTCGTAATGCGGATAAAACGTAAAAAATCACGCCAACGCCTGCAATCGATTTGCTGGGAAAATTGTCATGTACTAGATTGGGATTTACGATGGCATCGGCAAGTGGCAATGTTTTTGCAGGTAAATGATGATCGGTAATTAAAACAATCATGCCGCGTGCTTTGGCGGCTAAAACGCCTTCGTGACTGCTAATTCCATTATCAACCGTGATAATGACTTGGGCATTTTTTTGTTCTGCAATTTCGACGATTTCAGGCGTTAATCCGTAAGCGTGTTCAAAGCGATTAGGGACAATAAAATCGACGTTTTTTGCACCCAATAAACGAAAGCCTTTCATTGCGACGGCGCAACTTGTTGCGCCGTCGGCATCGATGTCGGCAATGATGCAAATGTTTTGTTGTTGTTCAAGCGCGGAAACCAAATGCGTGACCATGTTTTCCATATTCGACAACAAAAATGGAGAAGGTAATTTCGATAAACTGCGATCTAATTGTTCGCTAGTTGTTAGCCCCCGCGCTAAAAAAATCCGTTTCAATATGGAAGGTAAATCACTGAAATCGTCGCTTTGTTCTAAAACGGGACGAGGAATGATGGTTTTTTTTACGCCTTGATAATAGAGATTTGTCATTTTAGCGAGTTAAAAAGTGTTTAATTTGACACGAATGATACAGCATTATGCCTATTTACACGGGCAAACCTTGCGTAAATGTCATTTTTAAATCATTCGCTAATAAACTGTATTTATTAGCCTTTATTTCATCAATTTTGTTTTTTAGGAAATAATCTGTTCTTTAAATAGACACAATGGTTTTTTTGCAGCTAAAATGCGCCCGTTTTCGAGAGAAAGCAATTAGGTTGGTAGCTTGAAAAAGCGAAATAACAATAACAATAAATAGTTAGAAAAACTTTTCACTTGAGTCACGTCGCTGGGTAAAACGCTTAGAACGACAAGATAATAATAAAAATAACTGCTCAGGTTAGCCCGCTTTTAATGCGGGCTTTTTATTGCCTGTCAGAATCTACTTTTGACAATATGAACAAAAAACGGTCGTCCGATTAGCCAATCGAATTTCGATTAACGGTTGATTGCATTTTGTGCAAGGCAACAAACCTCGTCCATAAACGTGTAATTGTTGTTGAAAATACCCCGCTTTGCCGTCAGCATTTACAAAATCCCGTAACGTTGTTCCACCTTGTTCAATCGCACGCGCCAACGCTTCTCGAATATAAAAAAACAATTTTTCACAATCTGTCATCGACAAATCACCTGCGAGGCGCGTTGGCAAAATTCCCGCCAAAAACAAGGCTTCATTCGCATAAATGTTGCCCACACCGACGACAATTTTGCCGTTCATTAAAAACGTTTTTATCGGCATCCGTTTTCGTCGTGACAATTGAAACAACAATTCACTACTAAAATCATCAGTCAACGGTTCAACACCTAAATCACGCAATAATGGATGTTTTAAAACATCGCGACTTGTTGTCCAAACTAACGCACCAAATCGACGTTGATCGTTGAATCGCAACACCGTATTTTCGTCGAAAACAATATCAACGTGGTCATGAAAATGAGCGGGCGTGGCATCCGTTACAATTCGCAAATTCCCCGACATACCTAAATGCACGATTAGCGTGCCATTTTGCGTTTTAATCAGCAGATATTTAGCGCGTCGCTCAACATTTATAATCGTTTCATTCAACAAATTATTTTCAAAATTGCTTTCAATTAACCAACGTAATTGTCGTTGACGAACGATAACGTTTTGAATTTTTTTACCAATAATATGCGGAGAAATGCCGCGTTTAGTGGTTTCGACTTCTGGTAATTCGGGCATGATTAGTGTTCAACAACAGGAGCGTGTTCGCCAACAGCTTCTGCGCCGTGTTGACTTGGATGTTCTTCACCGCTTCCCGCGTGTGCGCCCGCTTCGTGATGTGCGCCCGATTCATGACCATGACTGCCAAAAAAGAAATGTCCCAAACCAAATAAATCAATCATTAAAATCACGACCATTAACATTTGAGTTCGTGCGTTAATCCGCTCGAACAACTCTTTTTTGCTTTCGTATTTAGCAAACAGCGCGGGTAAAAGGTGTTGCGTAAATTCGTATTGAAAAAATCGTTTTGGTAACGACGTAATCATGATGGTGAGCGGAATGAAAAAAATGGTCGTGACGAGTAAATAGGGTTCTGAAAATTCGATTAGCTCAAATAAAAGCTCGAATATCAATTCAAAAAAATGCGCCATAGTGAATCTCGATAGCAGTTAAAAGTTTAAAAATCGAGCGTTAATTGGTTGAATCCATCACGTCAGTTTTATTGGCATCTTCACCATCATTAACTAAATAATCACGTTGTTGAAAATAGGAATTTTTAATAAATTCGTAACGATCTTCAGCCGCTTCTTGAATCACTTTTTCTGCCCCTAAATGATCTGCACGAACATCCAAAATTTTCAACGCATTAGTTCCACCGCTAATAGCACTTGAAACAGCTCCCGACACAGTAAAGCCAACGTAATTTGCAGGATTCATCGCCGCATCGCCTACACGTCCAACAATCCCGCGTGGTGAACTAGGACCCAAAAATGGTAATACAACATACGGTTCAGTTGGAACGCCCCAAACGCCTAAGGTTTGATCGAAGTCTTCTTTGTGTTTTTCTAAGCCAATCATATCGCCAACATCGACTAAACCGCCTAAACCCGCCACGGAATTGACAAGAAGACGTGAGCCGTCTAATCCCGCTTGCGCCAATTTGAATTGCAAGACATCGTTAATCACCACACCAATATCATTAACGTTGCTAAAAAGATTGGTCACGCCTTGGTCTACAAACGATGGCATGATGAAACGATAACCTGTTGCGACAGGTTTCATCACATATTCATCCGCGCGGTCATTAAGCGATTGCACCTCACGATTCCAATTTTCTAATGGGTCGCGTGGGTCTTTTACCGCACCCGTACAAGCAACTAATGAACTGACTAATACCGTAGTCGCTAATCGCACCAATAATTTTTTGTTTTGCATTCTAAAATCTCCGTCGTTGTTTTTATTTTTCAGTCTAAGGGTTTTTCGCGTAACATAGCACAGATAGTGGCTTGCATCGAGTAGCAGGCTTTTTTTATTTTCACGAGATAGAGATTTTTTAGCCAATGGAAACGTCAATAATTCCTTTAGAAAAACGCTTTCGCGGTTATCTTCCCGTCGTGATTGATATTGAAACGGCGGGCTTCAATCCTAAAAAAAATCCTTTGTTAGAAATCGCCGCAATCATTGTGGAGTTAAACAGCGAAGGTAATCTAGCAATTACTGAACGTTATTCTGCTCACATTTTGCCATTTAAAAATTCGGAATTAGATCCCGCCGCCTTGAAATTCACAGGTATTGAACCCTATCATCCGTTTCGAATGGCGATTGAAGAAAAAGCCGCATTAGAATTGATTTTCAAACCGATTAAAGAAGCGATTAAGCGGAATCATTGCACAAAAGCCATTTTGGTTGGACACAATCCCGCATTTGATATTAGTTTTTTGAATGCCGCTGCACACCGTTCCGTTCTTAAAAAAAATCCATTTCATCCGTTCAGCACGTTTGATACCGCGACATTGGGCGGTTTAGCGTATCAACAAACCGTTTTGGCTAAAGCGGCACAAGCGGCGGGTTTGCATTGGGAAAGTGATAAAGCGCATTCGGCGTTGTACGATGCAGAAAAAACGGCAGAATTATTTTGTCTGATTATCAATCGTTGGAAGCATTTGGAATCGTTGGACGCAACAGAATCTGAATCGAGTTGCGCCGAAGAAACATCCAATGATTTAGTCGAACTTTGAACCGCGCACAATGTCACCAATCAGCGTTGCACCACGATAAATTAAGCCCGTGTAAATTTGCATCAAACTCGCGCCCGCATCCAATTTTTCTTGTGCATCGCTCGCACTCATGATGCCACCCGCCGCAATAATGGGCAGTTTTCCATTCAATTCTGCGGCTAACAAACGTACAACTTCCGTTGCCATTTCTTTCACAGGCGCACCAGATAAACCGCCTGTTTCATTCGCCAACAAATGCCCCGCAATGTTATCTCGTGAAATCGTGGTATTCGTGGCAATCACGCCGTCGATAGAAAATTCCATCAATAAATCCGCAATGTTTCGCACTTCTTCGGGCGTTAAATCGGGCGCGATTTTCAACACTAACGGCACATAACGCCCGTATTGCTGTTGCAATTTTAATTGCTCTTCTTTCATGGTTAAAATCAAATTTTTCAACTCGTCGCCTTGTTGTAATTGGCGCAAATTTTTAGTGTTTGGCGACGAAATGTTCATCGTGACGTAACTCGCCACCGAATAGGCTTTTCGTAAACCAATCAAGTAATCATCGAGCGCGTTTTCAATTGGCGTATCGGCATTTTTTCCAATGTTAATCCCCAAAACACCCGAATACGCACTGCGTTTAACTTGTGCTAACAAGTAATCGATGCCTTTGTTGTTAAAACCCATGCGGTTAATAATCGCTTCGTGTT
>CAZLGN010000033.1:0-13743 GCA_964558865.1 uncultured Methylomagnum sp. | reverse complement strand
TAGCACAAGAATCAGGTTTAACGTTAATTGGTTTTGCGCGAGATGAAACTTGCGTAATTTACAGTCATTCTCAAAGGTTTATTTCATGAAAAAAGTAATTTTAGCGGCTTTGTTTTTAGGACTTTCTGCAAATGTTTTTGCAGAAAAACCCGCAGGTGATTACAAAAATTGGCGTTTGCTTTCCGTTTCACATCGCACAGATAAACAAACGTTACGAGCTATTTTAGGTAACGATGCCGCTATTGAATCAGCACGCACGGGCAAACTCAATCCGTGGGCTGACGGCAGCATTTTAGCGAAAGTGAAATGGAAGGAATCAATTCATAAAAACTGGGCAGCAGCGATTGTGCCAGGTGAATTTGAAGCGGCTGAAGCGATGGTGAAAGATTCCAAAAAATATGCCACAACAGGTGGTTGGGGCTTTGGAAAATGGCAAGAAGGCAATTTAGTGATGTTCGATGAAACGAAATCTAAAGAATGTTTTGCTTGCCATCTTGCAGCAGAACAGAAAAATGATTACGTTTTCACGCATTCAGCGTTGCAATAATTTGGAGAATAAAATAATGAGTATGAAAATTGAAAAATTGGTCAGAATGGCAAACGACATTAGCGCGTTTTTTGATGCTGATCCCGACAAAACAATTGCTGCGGCGGGGGTAAAAAATCATATTTCGCGTTCTTGGGAATTGCGAATGCGTCAGGCAATTGTTGAGCATTTGAAAAATCATGAGGGCGAAGGTTTGTCGCCGCTTGCTAAAACCGCTGTTTCACAAATTACGATTTAGTTTTTCAAAAATAGTAGGCGTGCTGTCATGCGCCTTGCCATTGCTATAAAAATTTTTGCGAAACGTCTGTTATTACTTAAAAAAAACCGCCGCTGCGAATCCAAATGAGCAGCGGCGGTTTTCATCAAAAATCAAATCAAGATTCTGCTTTTTGTTCGCGGGCTAATAAATTTTGAACCGCTTCACGCGGGTCTAATCCTTCATAAAGCACCTTGTAAGTTTGTTCCGTAATAGGCATTTCGATGCCAAATTTTTGCGCTAACAAATACGTTTGTTTCGCCGCTGAAACGCCTTCAATTTCCTGACCAATTTCTTGTTTTGCCTCGTCGCACGTTTTACCTTGCCCCAATGCTAAACCAAATCGACGATTACGCGATTGATTGTCGGTGCAGGTCAAAAGTAAATCGCCTAAACCCGCTAATCCCATAAAGGTATCAGGCTTTCCGCCGAGTTGACTACCAAGACGAATAATTTCGCTCATGCCGCGCGTAATCAGGGCGGCACGAGTATTTGCGCCAAACCCTAAACCGTCAGCAATTCCCGCCGCAATCGCCATGACATTTTTCACCGCGCCACCGACTTCCACGCCAATCAAATCGTCATTGGTGTAAGCACGAAAACGATCACTGTGCAGAATCGTCGCGAGTTGTGCGGCAAATTCGGGGTGTGTCGAAGCAATCGCAATCGCTGTCGGTAAATCGGCTGCGACTTCTTTTGCAAAACTTGGCCCTGAAACTAATGCCGCTGGCGTTTCTGAACTGAAAACTTCCGCCACAATTTCATGTAATAAACCGCCGTTTTCTTTGTTAAAACCTTTAGTTGCCCAAGCGATTTTGACATTTTCAGGAACTAACGGTTTCAACTTTTGCAGCGTATCTTTGAAAGCGTGCGAGGGAACGGACACCAAAATCAAATCACTAAATGCGGCAACTTCCGCCAAATCAGCGGTGAGTTGCAACAAATCGTTAAACGGCAAATTCGGCAAATAACGCCGATTTTCACGATCGTGTTTTAAGGTTTCAATGTGCGCGGAATTGTGTCCCCACAATAGCGTTTGACAGCCGTTTCGTGCCGCCAACATAGCTAATGCTGTTCCCCAAGACCCTGCGCCAAGTACCGCTATTTTGTTTGTCATTGCTTAGTTTATTGCTTCAGAACTAGGCGCGTTGCCAGCTTGTTCTTGTTGTGCTTGCGCGTGCTGGGCGTAAAGTGCGTCAAAATTAACAGGCGCAAGAATGAATTGTGGGAAACCGCCTTTTGCGACTAAATCCGACACCACTTCACGCGCGTAAGGAAATAAAATGTTGGGGCAGAAACTGCCAACCATGCCGCCCATTTCTTGTTCAGTAAAGCCACCCAAAACAAAAATCCCTGCTTGTGTGACTTCAACCAAATACGCCACAACTTCGCCGCTTTTCACGGTGATGGTTAATTTAATGGCAACTTCTGCTAAATTTTCGTCAAGTTGTTGCACGTTGGTTGCCAAGTTGAAATCAACATTGGGTTCCCATTTTTCAACAAAAACTTGCGGTGAATTGGGTGTTTCAAACGAGATGTCTTTGGTGTAAATTTTTTGAATTGCGAATTGTTTTTCTTGTTCAGCCATGATTTTTCTCTCTTAAAGGTTATTGTGGAAGGGTAAAAATTAAAACGAATTTCAGATTAAGATGCAACCCGATTTTTGCTGGTGATTTTAATCGGTAATTTGTATTCATCCTGCCAAGCCGTCATTCCGCCAGTCAAAATCAACACATTTTCAAACCCCGATTTCGTTAACAATTTTGCTGCGGCTGCTGCTCGAGTTCCTGTTTGACAAGTAATTAACAACACATTTTTATGATATTTTTGCAAACTGGGCAATTGTTCCGATAATTTGCTGAGTGGTGCATTTATCGCACTTGCGATGTGACCTTGAATAAAATCAGGAGCTTCACGCACATCGACGACAACGGTTTTTTCATCGTCAATTTTCTGAACCGCTAACATCGGTGAAATCGAATCGAAGCGTTTAAATGCGGTATCAAAAAATTCTTGTATAAGTAAAAACGTCACGACTGCCATTGCCAATGACAAAATGTAGTGATTTAAAATAAATTCGAGGTAACGATCCATGAGTTTGTTTTGGATAATGTAAGTAAAAAGATGGGTAAAATCATACCTTATTTCGGGCGGTTATGGTTATTTCAACAAAAAAACCACGCCTTTGAGAAAACACGGAGGGCGGTTTTTTTGTTGGGTTATAATTCGACATTTGCTTTACCGCGCAACATTTGCCGCTATAAATTTATTGTTTTTAATAGAAACGGCATTATTACAACATTTACTTTAAACACTTTAAACGGTTAAAACGCTATGGAACACCAAAATTGGGAACGTGACTTACTTGAAAAAGTCGCTCTCGCCGCCGTCACAGAACAAACTCGCGCCCGTCGTTGGAGTACCTTTTTTAAAAGTCTGTTGTTTGTTTATTTATTCGCTATTTTTGGCGTGGCAGTTTATCCAAAATTGGGCAATGAACACCACATTTCAAAAGGCGACGATCACACCGCCATTATTGATTTAATGGGGCAAATTGGGGAAGACAAAGATGCCAATGCGGATTCAATTATTGAAGGATTACGCGATGCAGTTGAAGATAAACACACCAAAGGGATTATTTTGCACGCCAATTCACCAGGCGGCAGCCCCGTTCAATCGGCGTATGTTTATGACGAAATTCGCCGCATCAAAAAAGAACATCCAACGATACCCATTTACACCGTCGTCAGTGATATGTGCGCTTCGGGCTGTTATTACATTGCGTCGGCAAGCGACAAAATTTTCGTGAATCCCGCAAGTTTAATCGGTTCGATTGGCGTGTTAATGGATGGTTTCGGTTTTGTCGATGTGATGCAAAAAATGGGCGTTGAACGTCGTTTGCTTACTGCTGGTTCAC
This sequence comes from uncultured Methylomagnum sp., assembly GCA_964558865.1. Classification (GTDB taxonomy): domain Bacteria; phylum Pseudomonadota; class Gammaproteobacteria; order Methylococcales; family Methylomonadaceae; genus UBA10906. Next base: position 10,023 of record CAZLGN010000033.1, on the reverse strand, counting down.
ATAAAGCCATGCTGGATCCTTTTACGCCACGCAAAGAAAATGAAACGATTTATATGCAAAGCCTTTTAAATCAAGTACATCAGCAATTTATTACTGCTGTGAAAATGGGACGCGGCACACGTTTAAAAGAATCCCCTGATATGTTTTCGGGTTTAGTTTGGTCTGGTGAAGAAAGTGTGAAATTAGGGTTGTCGGATGAATTTGCCACGCAACATGAAGTTGCCAAAAACTTAATCGGCGCAGAAGAGGAGGTGAATTTCACCCCGCAAGAACGCTTAATGGATAGAATCGCAGGACGTTTAGGCGCGTCATTTGGACAAGCCTTAAACAGTTTTTTACAACCCGTTTCGCTACGCTAATTCGGAGAAAATAATGAGTGAAGCAAAAGCAAAAAAAGTCGTTTTTTTAAAAATGCCGAGTTTTACCCGCTTGTTAATTGGTGGATTAGCGGCGTATTGGCTTTCGACCATCATGAATCCCGCCTTTGTGGCAATTGCGGTATTGGTCATTTTGATTATTCCGATTTTGACTGTCGATAACATCATGGCGCGGCAATTCCATCGTGCCTACAATCCACCTGTAGAAGTTGTGCCAAAAGTGATGACGAAAAGTGAGTATCTGGCTTCTAAAGGTCTCCTGCCTGAAAAATCTGATGATGCCAAAATTCAAAAGCAAGCAGAATCTGATACGAAAGGCTCATCAAAACTTAAATCTAAAAAACTCAAATAATATGAAAATTTTAATTACAGGGGGCGCAGGGTTTATTGGTTCAGCGTTAATTCGTTATTTGATTAACGACACACCACACAGCGTGATTAACGTTGATAAATTAACGTATGCGGGGAATTTAGAGGCTCTCGTTTCTGTTGCAGAGAATCCGCGTTATACATTTGCTCAAGTCGATATTTGCGACGCTGAAAAAATACGCGAACTTTTTAACGCGCATCAACCCGATGCCGTAATGCACTTAGCCGCAGAATCACACGTTGACCGCTCGATTGATAAACCTGCCGCGTTTATCGAAACCAACATTGTCGGCACTTATACGATGTTGGAAGAAACGCGCCAGTATTGGTCAAATTTAGACGAAACAAAAAAAGTGGCTTTTCGTTTTCACCACATTTCGACTGACGAAGTGTTTGGTGATTTGCACGGTACGGATGATTTATTTACCGAAACCACACCGTATGCACCGAGTTCGCCTTATTCGGCATCGAAAGCGAGTTCCGATCATCTTGTCCGCGCCTGGCAACGCACTTACGGATTGCCCGTGATTGTCACGAATTGCTCTAATAATTATGGGCATTATCAATTCCCTGAAAAATTGATTCCGTTGATGATTTTGAATGCGATTAACGGTAAGCCATTGCCTGTCTATGGCAATGGGCAACAAATCCGAGATTGGTTGTATGTCGATGACCATGCGAGTGCATTGTTGATTGTTTTGGAAAAAGGCACGATTGGCGAAACCTATAACATCGGTGGACATAATGAAAAATCGAATCTCACTGTTGTGCAAACATTGTGTGAAATTCTGGAAGAATTGAAACCCGATAAACCTAATGGCGTGGCGCGTTACGTCGATTTAATTACTTATGTGACCGACCGACCAGGGCATGATTTACGTTACGCGATTGATGCCAGCAAAATCGCCCGCGAATTAGGTTGGACACCGCTTGAAACCTTTGAAACAGGCTTACGCAAAACGGTTGCGTGGTATCTTTCACAACCTTCTCTTTAAACGCTATCGAATTTTATTATGTCTACACGTCTTAGAAAAATCACTCAGCAAGTTTTAGTCGGCAATGTCAAAGTTGGCGGCGGCGCACCCATCGTAGTGCAATCGATGACTAACACTGACACGGTCAATGTTAAAGCAACGGTGAATCAAATTATCGAGCTGGCAAAAGCGGGTTCAGAAATGGTGCGAATTACAGTCAATTCCGAAGAAGCCGCCGCTGCCGTCGCGTCAATAAAAGAACAATTGCTCGCGCAAAATTGCGCTGTGCCAATCATTGGCGATTTTCATTTTAATGGGCATAAATTGCTTGAAAAATATCCTGATTGTGCAGCAGCATTAGACAAATACCGCATCAATCCTGGCAATGTCGGACGTGGCAAAGCACGCGATCCGCAATTTCAACAAATGATTGAATTCGCTTGCCAATACAACAAACCTGTTCGAATCGGTGTGAATGGTGGCAGTTTAGACCAATCCGTTTTAACTCGTTTGCTCGATGAAAATCGTCAGCTCGCACAACCCGAACCGTTGGCTGCAGTTTCGCGTAAAGCGATTGTGTTATCTGCGTTAGAAAGTGCGGCGAAAGCTGAAGAAATTGGACTAGGTAAAGATAAAATCATTCTGTCGTGCAAAATCAGCAACGTTCAAGAATTGATTTCAATTTATGAAGATTTGTCTTCACGTTGTGATTACGCGCTGCATTTAGGTTTAACCGAAGCAGGTATGGGTTCAAAAGGTATTGTGTCATCAGCAGCGGCGTTATCGGTGTTGATGCAACAGGGTATCGGCGACACGATTCGAATTTCTTTAACGCCAGAACCTGGCGCGTCACGCACGCAAGAAGTAATCGTTGGACAAGAAATTTTGCAAACAATGGGCTTTCGTTCGTTCACGCCGATGGTCATTTCTTGCCCAGGTTGCGGACGAACAACAAGTGATTATTTTCAAAAACTCGCGTTAAACATTCAAACTTATTTGCGTGATCAAATGCCAATTTGGCGCGAAAAATACGCAGGTGTTGAAACGATGGAAGTGGCGGTAATGGGTTGCGTGGTGAATGGACCTGGTGAAAGTAAAAACGCGAATATCGGAATTAGTTTGCCTGGAATGGGTGAATCGCCTGTTGCGCCTGTTTATGAAGATGGTGAAAAAACGGTGACGTTAAAAGGCGATTACATTGCAGAAGAATTTCAAGCGATTGTCGAGCGTTATATCGAAACGCATTATTCAAAATAGATTCGTCAACGTTGTTAATTAGGACAAGGTCACACCATGAAACCTGTATTTTGGGCTAAACAGTTACTTTTATTATCCGCGTTGGGGATTCTATTCACGTCAGAATCCGCACTGGCTGAACAAAAAAAAGTCGCGTTGGTTATCGGCAATAAAGCCTATAAAGACGCGCCACTCAAAAATTCTGTTAATGATGCTCAAGACATGAAGACCGCTTTAGAAAAAGCAGGTTTTGTTGTGATTTATGCTGAAAACGCTGACATCGACAAAATGGACGAAGTGCGTGAAAAATTCGTCAATGCCCTGAGCGAAGATTCAATAGGCTTGTTTTATTATTCAGGGCATGGCGTACAAGCTGACGGGATAAATTATTTGATTCCCATCAATGCCAAAATTAGCAGCAAAGCCGATTTAAAACGTCGCGCTTATGATGTCGGTTATTTTTTGGATGAAATGGAAGACGCAAAAAATGCCGTCAACATCGTGATTTTGGATGCCTGCCGAACAAATCCTTATAAAGGCGTGCGCTCTATTTCAGGTGGTTTGAGCAATACCGACGCGCCAAAATCCGCCGAAGGGTCTTTAATTGCTTACGCCACCGCGCCAAATGACGTGGCGGACGATAATCAAAAAGAACGCAATGGCTTGTACACCAAATACTTGAAAAACTATCTTTTTCAACCAGGTTTAACCATTGAAGACGCACTGAAAAAAGTCCGTCAAGCCGTCGTCAAAGAAAATCCCGACCAAGTTCCTTGGGAAAATAATTCCTTAATTGGCGACGTTTGCCTTGCAGGTTGTGAAAGCTCGCCCGTTGTTACAGCACCTAAAACCACTTACGCGCCACTGTTGTCATTTGTTAGCGGGGCAAACTCGGTTAATCAAAACAAATCCTACACCGTGAAATTCAAAGGCACCGACGCAGACAGCGATTTGAATAAAATTCTTATCGATTGGGGTGACGGTTCAACCATTACTGCCAAAACCGCTAAAAATAGTGAAGCCGTTTCGTTTTCACATACTTACAAATTCACGGGAATCTACGATTTAATTGCCACCGCCGTCGATAAACAAAACGTCGAAAGTGAAACTTTTTCAAAAGAAGTTCAAGTCAAAGAAGTTTCTACACCTACGCCAGTCGCGCCCATTACGCCGCCTGTTGTGATAAAAGTTCCCGATATTTCAAACGCCAACGCTGCACCCAGTTCGATTATTCAAGGCAACAGCGTCACGTTTAACGCAAAACTCAGCGCGACTTTGCCCAGCGGTTATAGCGTCCAAATCGATTACGGCAACGGCTTAACCAAAATGAACGGCTCAAATACCAGTTTTTCATTTTCAGCGACACCGACAAATTTAGGTTCAAGCCTTTTCACCGTCGGCATTTATGACAGCAAAAACGTGTTAAAAAGCAATCAACTCACAGGCAATTTTTCCGTTTCCGAACCTGAACCCGTTGTGATTATTCCGCCTGAACCCGTACCCGTTGCCACAACAGGCGGCGACGCTGAAACCTTTGTCAGCGGTGACAAAACCTTCAGTTACACCAAAATTGCTAACGATGGTTCAGCGTTACCAAAAACCGCAAAACTCGGCACAGGCGCAAAAGATTGGGCTTGCACCAAAGACAACAAAACAGGCTTGATTTGGGAAGTTAAAACCACCGACGGCGGCTTGAGGGATTCGACCAAAACTTATCAATGGTACGAACCCGATGCGACCAAAAATGGTGGTTCTGCTGGATATGAAAATAATGGACAAAATACTTATGCCTTCACCAATGCCGTCAATGCACAAGGCTTGTGTGGCGCGAAAGATTGGCGATTACCGACTATTCAAGAACTATCAGGACTTTTGGTTTGTTCCGATAGCAAATATACGATCTATGGTGACGATTACGCTAGCCGATACGGCGAAAACTCCAGAGGAGCGATTGGTTGCACAAATTCGGGTTCAGTCACTCTTCCAACCATTAACACCACCTATTTCCCCGATATAAAAGATAACTATTATAACTATTGGTTTTGGTCTTCCTCGCCTTATGCTGGCAGTAGTAGCGATGCGTGGGTTGTCGGCTTCGACGGCGGCTATTCTAGCAGCAACGGTAAGAACGGTAACGATTATGTTCGGTTGGTTAGGTAGCGACAGTGTTTTGCGTTTTTGTTTTGTTGTGGCGCGGGATTTTGTGGATGGGGATTTGTAGGGGCAATCCCTTGTGGTTGCCCACAATTCGCGCAATTCCCATCATCCGTGTTGCGTGCGTTGAGGGCAGGCACAAGACCTGCCCCTACGGGATTTAATTGCGGCGTTGTCGCTCGATGCCATTTAATCACTTCGTCAATTTAAGATATTTTTGATAAAGCGATTCTTTATCTTCAACGTGCTTGGGGTCTTTGCTAATGCAATCGACAGGACACACTTCAATACATTGTGGCTCGTTATGATGCCCCACGCATTCGGTGCATAAATTCGGATCAATAACATAAATTTCTTCGCCTTGTGAAATCGCGCCATTCGGGCATTCGGGTTCACACACGTCACAGTTAATACATTCTTCAGCAATAATAAGTGCCATTTTTTCCTCTTGTTAATAAGATTTGTTGTCGGGTTTGTTAAATAATGTAACGACTTGTTGATAAAGTTTTGCACGCCTCACCGTAGGAATCGGTGGCGTTGATTTCGCAGGATGAATGCAATCAACAGGGCAAACCGATACACATTGTGGCGCGTCAAAAAAACCTTCACATTCTGTACACAACTTTACGTTAATCACATAGATATTATCCGCATGACTAATCGCTTGATTTGGACACAGCGGCTCACAAGCATCACAAATCACACATTCTTCGACATCAATTGCAAATGCCATCGTCTTCTAACCTCGCAAATTTTTTAATCAATTGTTGATGCACACAGTCCGCTACAAAAAACGAAACATTGCCTTTTAAACGGGCAATTTCTCGAATCATACTTGACGAAATAAATTCATATTGTTCTGCGGGCGTTAAAAATACAGTCTCTAATTCAGGAGCCAATCGACGATTCATGCCCGCCAATTGAAACTCGTATTCAAAATCTGAAACGGCTCGCAAGCCGCGCATAATAACTCGTGCGCCTTGTTGCTTGGCACATTCAACGAGTAAATTATCAAACCCAATCACACGAACATTGGCAAATTCCGTTGTTACCGTTTTGGCAAGTTCAACCCGTTCTGCCAATGAAAACAGCGGTGTTTTGGTTTTATTTTCTGCCACCGCGACTATCACTTCATCGTAAAGTTGCGCCGCGCGTGCCACTAAATCCAAATGCCCGTTTGTAATGGGATCAAATGTGCCAGGATAAATTGCTGTAATTTTCTTCACAATTTAGAACTCTTCCCAATCGTCCGACATCGTCACAACAGGCTCTGCTGCTTTTTTAACAACAGGTGCGGGTTTTGCGGCAGTGTCTTTTTTCAATCGCATAATCGCCGCGCCAACAAGACTTGAGTTTTTAATAAAATCGCCTTCGCTATCATTAAGCATTCTGGTTGCTTCGTCATATTTATTTGCGTTAATAATGCGAGCAATTGTTCCCGCTACTTGATGAAAGTCTGCGTGCCGCAAGACGCAATCATGATAGCTTTGCAAATGGGCAATTTTTGAATGGGAATCTTCGTCGTGTAGCCATTTGCCAAAATCGCAGCAATTATCTTTTGAAATTGTTTCGGCATCGAGCGTTTCTTTATTTGTGATAGCCGTGCGTAATTTTATTTTCCATTCCGCGTGTTTTTTCAACGCACCGTCCAAATCAATGTCAATTGCCTCAATGTCTTTTTCGGGTTCAACGACTTTTGCTACGGGTGCTGGTTTCGCAACAGGCGCACTCGGTGTGTACGTTTTTATCACGGGTGCAACAATTGGTTTGGATTTAGAATCCGCATCGATTTTGAAATTGTTCATTGTTACGGACAAATGTCTAGTTTGTTCTTCCAACGCTTCCGCTGAAGCGGCTGCTTCTTCAACAAGAGCCGCATTTTGTTGGGTGACATCGTCCATTTGCCCAATGGCTTGATTGACTTGTTGAATGCCTGACGTTTGCTCTAATGAAGCCGCTGTAATTTGGGCAATGGTTGCTGTTACGCCTTCAATTGAACTGACAATTTCTTCCATTGTTTTGCCCGCACGCGCCACTAATTCTGTGCCGTCTTCGACTTTATCAACAGAATCGCTAATCAAGGCTTTAATTTCACCTGCTGCACTGGCTGCACGTTGCGCCAAATTTCTGACTTCGCTTGCTACGACCGCAAAACCCCGCCCTTGTTCACCTGCGCGAGCCGCTTCAACCGCCGCGTTTAACGCTAAGATATTGGTTTGAAATGCAATGCCATCAATTACGGTAATAATATCAACGACTTTTCGCGACGATTCGTTAATATCTTGCATCGTGGTAACGACCTGATTCACGACTTCCACACCTTTTCGCGCAATGTCGGATGACGCTAACGCCATTTCATTGGCATGTCTGGCATTGTCGCTATTCGCTTGAACGGTTGACGTGAGTTCTTGCATACTCGCGGCGGTTTCTTCCAAACTCGCGGCTTGTTGTTCAGTACGATTGGATAAATCGTTATTCCCCGCTGCAATTTCTTGCGATGCCGTGTTAATTGTATCGGTGGAATCTTTGATTTCTCCCACCAACGCTTTTAAATTTTCAACCGTGCCGTTCAACGCATTTTTCACATTATTAAACGCACCAACGGGGTAATTTGTCGTAATTGTTTGAGTTAAATCGCCTTGTGCTAAAGCGTTAGATAATCGCAATACATCGCCAAAAGACACTTCGCAGGTTCTCATCATTGTATTTAAATTGACTAACATTTCTTTAAATAAAAACTGAAAATGATCGGCATCACCGCGTTTAGAAAAATCACCTTGTGAGCTAGCCATCACTAAGGTTTCGATTTCTTGACTGATACTGATTAACGCACTTTTAACCGCGTCAATGGCTTCGGTAATTTTGGCTTTTTCACCAGGCAAACGCTCGAAATCTGTTGAGAAATTACCCCGCGCATATTGCGAAACCACATCAACAATGTGCATTTTTACCGCGATATGTGATTGCACCAATCGGTTGATTTCGCCCGCCATTTCACTGTATGAACCTTGAAATTTTGAAACATCGATTTTTTCGCTAATAAAACCTTCGTCATGTTTTTTCGCCATGACGCGCTGTGCTGAAATTAAACCGTTGATGGTTTCTTGCATCGTTCGCAACGCATAAAGCAAACTACTATTGTCACGCGGTTGCAATGTAATCGAGGTGTGTAAATTTCCTTGCGATACTTTTTTAACTTGTTCTACCGCATCATTTAACTCGCCACCTAATTGACGCATAATCGAACGTGAAAAACTAAAACCAATCCAAGCACTGACAATAAAACCAATAGACACTAAAACAATCATCAGTAGTAATTTATTCTTATAGGTTTCATTGGATTCGAGCAAAGTTTGTTGTGCTAGCTCTTCTTTAAGTTTGCTCAATTTGTCTATTCGTTCATTTATTCCTCTACTAAAAGGTAACTGTACTTCGCGTATAGCATCAAGCTCAGGGGTACGTTGCATTAAATTTGAGGCTTCAATCATTGCAGCCATCTGCAATGTCGCACGCTCCCATTCAGGTATCATCCCATTGATTTCTTTTATTACTACCTTAGCATTATCCGTATAAAATAATGCGCTGCCTTTGCTGAAATTTTCTTTGAATAACTCAATGTTATTTTTAACCGACTTGATGTTTTTAGCCGCTAATGCTGGATCCGATTCTAATAATGCTGCTCTCCAATCACGCGAAACGTACAAACTATTTATTTTTGCTTCTTTGAAGTAAGACAAACCAAGCAAATCCTTGCTATAAAGTTTATTGACGTAATTATCGATACTGCTCATTCCCATGATGCCGATGACTGAAATAATTAAGCCTATCAGTGAAACCGTTAAAAAACTCGCTACTAATTTTGTTCCTAATTTCATGTTTGCAATCATTTGTTTCTCCTAAAGTTTTAGAGTGAAATTAAAACGAAATATCCCACTGAACACGAGCGCGTTCTTCGCCTTTTTCGATATTTTTGTGCGGGTCTTCAACAGTTAAATGACTAACTTCAAACGTTAATTTGTTGTTATGACCTGAAAAAAACCAATTCATCGCGCCTGTGAATTCTTGTTGTCTGTCATTATCTCTGTCGATATTAGGATCAACGGCTGCGTAACGCATTGCAAATTCTAATTGTTTTGGTACAAGCGGAATTAAATTATGTGGAAAATAACCTGCTTGCACATAACCGCCTATTAAATTGGTTGTATTATCTGTGTTAATGGCGGCAAATAAATCTTCTACATTTTTAAAATGCAATTCGTGTTGAAACGAGAAACCACGCCATTTGAAACGTAATTCTTCCATCGCTTGGTTGACTTCATATTGCCCTGCCACTCCCAATTTAAAATCAGGTAACGCGCGGCAACTATCGTTTGCCGTTTCAAACGCAGTACAACGGCTGGTGTTAGTCATCCCCGCGACAGCAAAACTGGCGGCGGGTTTTTCATGAAATTCCGTGTCAGATTGTGAAAATTCCAGCTCATTACCCAAAAAATTCCATTGCAAACGTGCTGAATACATCATTTTATCGTCATCATTATTTCGTTCACCCACGCCTTGACCTGCAAATATACCCAATGCGTAGCTAAAATCGTACCAATCTTTTGGAAATAAACGCCCGTAAAGCTGTGCGCCTTGTTGACGATCGACGGTAAAAATATCGTTGACGATTGAACGATTCACAAATTGTTGTTTGCCTGATGACGTGACACGTTCATCGTTATAAATCACTTTTCCACGACCTAAACGCAAGCTTGCTTCAGAAAATTTTGTAATGTCTAAATTGAAATCACGCAACACAGGCTGTGACCAATCGTATTGAAAATTGTATTTAAGCCATGTCCAATAAGCGTTACCCGTTATTTTTGTTCGAGCGCGGCGCACCATAAACGAACTTTGGTCTTGTTCTAAATTTG
>CAZLGN010000032.1:0-14056 GCA_964558865.1 uncultured Methylomagnum sp. | reverse complement strand
ATTCACTTTTTTCTGAACAAGAAAAACTACGATTTTCTGCGTAGACGCGGTTTAATGCGGAATATCACACTGAAAAACCGTGTTTAATTGCGGAAGTCTTGTCAAAAAGCACAGCGCGAACAGATAAAGGCGAGAAATGGCTGACGTATCAAAAAATTCCCAGTTTGCGTTATTACTTGCTGATTGATTCACTTCAACAGAAAGTGAATTATTTTAGCCGCCATGATGCGGGGGAATGGTTTAGCGCAGAGTTAGAGGAGGGTGAAACGTTGACAATTGACTGTGAAAATTATCAAACAGTTTTAACGTTGGCAGATATTTATGAAGATGTGAATTTTAATTTTTTGAGAAGGTAACAAAATGGCAGTAGGACAAACAACATTTCCTTTGATGCCGCCGATTTCAGGCGTGCAAATTGGCACAACGAACGCAGGCATTAAACAAACTGTGCGGGATGATTTATTGGTTTTTCAATTTGAAGGAACGTGCGCGGGGGTTTTCACCCAAAATGCGTTTTGTGCCGCGCCTGTTCACGTTGCAAAAGCGAATTTAAGCCAATCGCCGCGCTGGTTGCTCATCAATTCAGGCAACGCGAATGCGGGAACGGGCGAACAGGGAATGCGCGATGCCAATAAAACCTGTGCGGATTTGGCGCAACTGACTGGCGGACAAGCGCAGCAAGTGTTGCCATTTTCAACGGGTGTCATTGGTCAACCGTTGCCCGTTGAAAAAATCGAAAAAAGTTTGCCGCAAGCGGTGGCTAATTTGACTGAAGATAATTGGGCAAAAGCCGCGCAAGCGATTATGACAACCGACACCTTTCCGAAAGGCGTGTCAAAAGTGATTCTGTTGGATGGCGAAAAAGTAACGATTAACGGCATTTCAAAAGGCGCGGGGATGATTCAACCGAATATGGCGACGATGCTGAGTTTTATTGCCACCGATGCCAAAATCAGCCAGCCGTTATTGCAACACTGTTTAGCGATGGCAACAGAATTATCGTTTAATCGCATTACCGTTGACGGCGACACGTCTACCAATGATGCGTGTATTGTGATGGCGAGCGGGTGTTCAAATGCACCCGAAATCGTGGAGGATTCTGAAAATCACCAAATTTTTGCCGCAGCGATTTTAGATGTGAGCAAAGCCTTAGCGGAATTGATTGTGCGAGACGGTGAAGGCGCGACGAAGTTGATGCGAATCGTGGTGTCTGAAGCGGCGACAGATAGCGAAGCAGTGCAAGTCGCCAAAACTATCGCCCATTCGCCTTTAGTGAAAACGGCATTTTTTGCTAGCGACCCGAATTGGGGACGCATTTTAGCAGCGGTTGGGCGGGCAGGCGTTGAGAATATGGAACTCGAAAAAATCCGTATTTATTTGGACGAGGTTTGTATTGTGCGCGATGGCGGAAGAGCGGTAGATTACACCGAAAAAGCAGGGCAGGCGGTAATGAATCAAGCAGAAATTATGATTGGGGTAAAACTGGGGAGAGGCGACGCAAGCCAAACGGTTTTGACCTGCGATTTCTCTTACGACTATGTGAAAATTAACGCCGAATATCGAACCTAATTTTTAGAACGGAATGTCATCGTCAAAAGGTGCGTCAACAGGGGGAGGAGCTACAGATCTTGATGCGGGTTGTGGCGCGTAACTTTGTTGAGGAGGTGGTGGCGCGTAATGTTGTGCTGGGGGTTGTTGATACGCTTGCGGTGCAGGCGGTTGTTGATATTGCGGTTGTTGTGGCGCGTAATGCCCTACTGGTGCAGGCGCGTCATAACCCCCGCCCGCTGATTCGCGTTTTCCACCAACCAAATCAATAATGTTGGCGTTCAACTCTAAACTGGTTCTTTTCGTTCCATCATTGGCAGTGTATTCGCTCATCGTTAATTCACCCGATACGAAAACTTGCTGTCCTTTTTTCAAATAATCCTTCAGGTTCGATTCTGCCCGCTTCCCCCATACTGTAACGCGAATCCACATTGTTTTTTGCTTATCACCGAAGCCCGTATTATTTGCCACATTCACAGATAAAACTGGCTGCCCCGAAGGAATATAGCGAACTTCTGCATCTGCGCCACAAGCCCCTGTAAAACTAAAAACATTACTCATAATTTTTCTCTCAATTTCAATTTGACTCATTTATCGAACGTCGATAACCATCTCACGTCTTTCTACTCTAAAAACACTTTTACCGCGATTTTCCATTGCTTTCCACAAAACGTTACTAATTTGAACTTCCGTTCCCGCATAAACACCGCGTTCTGCCACCACTTTTGCATCGTCAAGCGCAGTCATATTCGACACTAAATCTTTTAATTCGGCTTGATACATTTCTGATTCAATTACCAGTTTGCTTAATGTGTGATGCAATTTTTCCAAAACGTCAGTATTGCCCTTTTCGGGATGGCTGTCGATGAATGCCAAAATTTTATGAATGTCATGTTGTTCTTTTTCATTTGGTTCGAGACTTTTTCTAATCGCCTTAATACGCTTTTGAATATAAGGATTTGAGCCAACTTGAATATGCGTTTTAATTCCTACATTTGAGCCAATAATCGTACCTTTTACCAACATCATCGCCCACGTTATACCGCCCATAATGGAGGATTTTTTCCCGCTATTTTTTGCGCCCGTGACAATTTTATTGCCTGCCATCAATTGACTATTCAAGGCATATTTTTCGACCACAATATCAACACCTGCTTCGATACTGAAATTTTCTACAAATCCAACAATGATTGAGCCATGCGAAACAACTTTTGCTAAATTTTCATCATCTTCGATTGGTTCATGAATTTCTTGGCTGCCTTGAATGCCGCCTTTAACGTTAATGTCGCCATTTGAAACTAACAGACTATTGCCCGTTACACCGCCTTTGATATTTAAACATCCCATACACTCAATTTGCGCGTCGGTCACACTGCCGTCAATCGTAATGTCTTCGAGAGCGTAAATTTTCATGCCTTCTGCCACATCGCCTTGCACAACTACCGAGCCATCAAAACGAATGTTGCCCGATGAAAAATCGACTTTTTTGACGGTTAAAACAGGCGATACAATAATGCCGTTTGGAATAATAACGGGTTGCCCCGTAATCATTGATAGCAATTGATTATCGTCTTCTGGATTGACATAAACCCCTTTTTTATCGCTTGAAAAGGAAAGATTTAAACCACCGCTAGGCGGAATCAATTCGCCTAAAACATTTCGCCCATTTTTACCTGGAATGGGGGGAATACGCTGCATTAAAACCTGATCTTTATGCACAATAACAATGTCGCCTAATTCACGATAATCCACGTCACCATTAGCATCAATGTGAGGTTTCCGTTCATGACTTTCATTTGGCATTAAACTCAAAAATTGCGTATCAATACCTGCTTCGGGCATCAATCCTTGAGCAATTACAAAATCAGTAATACGTCCTTTTTCAAGTGCAGCTTCTATTTCCTCGATTGGTACAATTCCCCAAACAATTTTTTTATCCGCCAATATTTTTTGCACGTCATCGATTGTGATGGCTTTACCACCAAAATTAGGTGTGAGAGACATTCGCGCCTGTAATTTGTTATCTAAAATGTGAATATCACAGCTTGCGTCACGGCGTTCACCAATTTCACATTCAAAACATTCTTTATTTTCAGCGTCCTTGTAACGTCGTAAAAACTCTAACACCAAGTATTCATTAAGAAATAATTGTGCGTAAGGTGATGCTGCAAAATGCTCTTTAAAAATGTTAGCAGTTAAATCAGTTTTGTCTCCGTTCGGCGTATAAACGGCTAACAATTTCCGATTATCGGCACATATTTTAAAGCTAAAATCATTTTCAATTTCGACGTTTTTATCACTCATCGTTTTCTCCCATAAAGCCTTTCATTTTCATATCTTCTTTAAGTAAATGCACCATCAGCCAATCTTTTGCGAGGTAAGAAATATGTTTATGCAACTCTGAAATATCTTCCACAGATAACTTTGTTTTTTTGCAAATACGATGCACATCGTCAACGATATGACTTAATTCCTTTTCTAAAATATCGTGACCAACCGCATTACCTTCCCGAAATGGAAACAAGTATTTCAATTGCAAGGCTTCTTCGTGTCGAAAATGAGCAACGGCTGATTCATACAATTGATCGATAAAAAATAATAAGGGTTCTTTGTCTTCTGGATGATGTAATGCCATTTCAAGCGCGTTGATATTCATCAGTAATAATTTGTGTTCAGCATCAATCGCACTATGCCCAACACTAAAACGCGCATCCCATTTAATTGTCATGTAATTTTTTTCCTTAAAAAACAGCTTGTGGATATGAGCCTAAGCGTTTGAACATTGAAACTTTAGTTTTCAACTCTGTTAATGCTTTGGCGACATTTTCATTTTCGCTATGTCCAACAATATCGATAAAAAAGACATAATCCCATAATCCTTGGCGTGATGGACGTGACTCGATGCTCAACATATCAACGCCAGCCACAGCAAAGGGTTCAAGCATTCGATATAACGCGCCAGCTTGGTTATTTGTTGATACCACGAAAGTCGTTTTATCGTGACCTGTTGGCGCAGCGGTTTGTTCACCGATAATAATAAAGCGCGTGGTGTTATTCACATCGTCTTCGATATTGGCGGCAAAAATGGGTAATTCATAAATTTCAGCGGCAATAACTCCAGCAATTGCCGCTGCATTAGGATTCGATTGCACTAAACGCGCCGCTTCGGCATTACTGCTGACAGGCGTTTGACGTGCATTGGGCAAATGCGTTTCCAACCATTGACGACATTGCGCTAATGATTGGGCGTGCGAATAAACGTTGGTAATTTCATCTAAATTTTTGGCGTGCGTAAGCAAATTTTGCTGCACACGAATTTTAACTTCACCGCAAATTTGCAACGTTGAAGCCAATAAACAATCTAATGTGTGACTGATTACACCTTCGGTCGAATTTTCAATTGGCACCACACCGAACGCACAACTTCCGTTTTCAACCGCCTTAAAAACCGCGCTAATACTGGAAACAGGAACCGTTTTGACAGCATGACCAAAATGTTTAAATGTCGCTTGCTGTGAAAATGTGCCTTCTGGTCCTAAAAAAGCAACATCCAATGGCTTTTCTAACGCCAAGCACGCAGACATCAATTCTCTAAAAAAACGCATCGCCGTTTCATTCGACAACGGCCCTGTATTTAAATCTTGAATCCGTCGTAAAACCAACGATTCACGGTCTGGGCGATAAAATGAGCCAGTTTCACCTTGGGCGCGTTTTGTTTTGGCAACTTCTTCGGCATAACAAGCGCGTTGGTTAATAAGTTGTAAAATTTGCGTGTCTACCGCATCAATTTTTTCTCTTAATTTGGCTAAAGGTGTAATCGAAGGCATAAAAATAATCCTTATTTGTTCGCGTTTAAAAACGTAATCTATGGCGCGAAAAGATACCATAATTGTGCGAATTTACCGAATTGACACAAGATGATTAGCGTTTTTGTTTGCTTAATTTTTGATACGCTAAATTGATCAATTTTTGCTCCATTTCCATCACTTTTTTAATCGAATCGGGTTTATTTTCCCACTTATCGGGATGCGTGCGATTGGATTCGCGTTGATAAGCCATTTTCAATTCCGCCTCGGTAAAATCAGGATTTACGCCCAAAATTTCTTCAGGTTTGCGCCCATCTGAAAAAGCCTCAAACGCATCGAAATTTCTATTTGAAAATTGCGGGGCTTGATTTGTGTAAGATTGAAAGGTGGGTTTGCGAAACGTTTGTAAAAAACGCGAAGGACTCAGATAACGCAATAATTCAAAAATAGACATCACTTTTGCTAAGAAAAGCCCTAACGAAAACCCAATAACGGTTAAAACCATTAAAAAATTGGCGTGAAGGATTTCATAAACAAATGGCACAAATAAAATAGAAGCCACCCACGAATAAACAAATCCCATCCCGCGTAAATTTCCTACCGTATAACCTGAACCAAAAGACATCAGAAAATATAAAAACGCACCGTAGTTATCAATAATCATAATTTATTCAAAATAAATGCCGCGTCTAACTCGCTTAATCGTGCGAGTTTTTCTTTAATTTTAATTTCTAAACCGCGCTCAACAGGTTGGTAATAGCGCGTTCCAGCCAAAACTTCGGGAAAATAATTCTCTCCCGCCGCATACGCATCGGGTTCGTCATGTGCGTAACGGTACGTTTTACCGTAATCCATTGCTTTCATTAACTTAGTTGGCGCGTTTCGTAAATGAATTGGAGCTTCTAACGTGCCAGTTTGTTTAATGTGTGCCATCGCCGCATTGTAAGCAACATAAACCGCGTTACTTTTTGGCGCACACGCCATATAAATTACCGCTTGTGCCAATGTTAATTCTCCTTCGGGACTGCCTAAACGTTCTTGTGTGTGCCACGCATTCAATGCTATTTCTAACGCTCGCGGGTCAGCATTGCCAATATCTTCGGATGCCATTCGCACAATTCGACGTGCTAAATACGCCAAATCGCAACCGCCATCAATCATTCGACAAAGCCAATATAACGCGGCATCGGGCGCACTTCCGCGCACTGATTTGTGTAACGCGGAGATTTGATTGTGAAATTCTTCACCATGTGAATCAAAACGCCGCACGCCACCTGTTAAAACAGCGGCTGCAAGGGTTTCGTCGATAATAACGCTCGATTGTGCAGCGGCTACTTCGGCGGCAAGTTCCAATAAATTCAACAATCGCCGCGCATCGCCGTCAGCCGCTTGCGCGAATTGCAACTTAATTTCATCTGACATTTCAAGTTTTAACACACCTAAACCGTGCGATTCATTTTCAAGCGCGTTATTCAAAATGTTGAGTAAATCCGCGTGCGTTAGCGGATTTAGAACATATACTCGCGCTCGTGAAAGTAGCGCGTTATTTAAGGCAAACGAGGGATTTTCGGTTGTCGCGCCAATAAAAAATACTGTGCCGTCTTCAACGTGCGGCAAAAACGCATCTTGCTGAGATTTATTGAAACGATGCACTTCATCGACAAATAAAATCGTGCGCCGCTTTTCAAATTGTTGAATCGTTTTGGCGTGTTCAATCGCTTCGCGGATTTCTTTCACGCCCGCTAAAACGGCTGAAATCGCTAAAAATTCGGCGTTCGATTGTTTAGCAATCAAACGCGCTAAGGTGGTTTTGCCTGTTCCCGACGCGCCCCAAAAAATCATCGAATGCAAATGTCCCGACGTGAGCGCGATTTGCAACGGTTTTCCCGCCGCTAAAATATGCGTTTGTCCAACGTAATCGCTTAATTCGTGCGGACGCATCCGCTCGGCTAAAGGTTGAAAATCGCCGTTCACGACTGACTTAATTCTAACAAATACGCGCCATAAGCCGTTTTAGATAGTGTGGCGGCGGTTTTTTTCAAATCTGCCGCCGTCAACCAACCATTGTTAAACGCAATTTCTTCTAAACAGGCGACTTTTAAGCCTTGACGATGTTCGATAGTTTGCACAAATTGCCCCGCGTCTAACAAGCTGTCATGCGTCCCCGTATCAAGCCACGCAAAACCACGTCCAAAAATTTCAACATTTAATTCACCTTCATCTAAATACGTTTGATTCACTTCGGTAATTTCGAGTTCTCCACGCGCCGAAGGTTTGATATTTTTCGCAATTTCAATCACGCGATTGTCGTAAAAATATAAACCCGTAATCGCAAAATTCGATTTCGGTTTTGCAGGTTTTTCTTCAATTGAAATGACTTTGTTATTTTCGTCAAATTCCACCACACCGAAACGTTCTGCGTCTTTCACTTGATAACCAAAAACGGTCGCGCCACTTTCGCGTTGCAAAGCCTGTTTCAAACTGCCCGAAAAACCTTGCCCGAAAAAAATGTTGTCGCCCAAAACTAAACAAACGTGACTATCGCCAATGAATTCTTCGCCGATTAAAAACGCTTGCGCCAGCCCATCAGGTTTCGGTTGAACGGCGTATTGAAGTCGCACGCCAAAATCCGAACCCTCGCCAAGCAAATTTTTAAAATTCTGCTGATCTTCGGGCGTGGTGATAATCAAAATGTCCTGAATGCCCGCCAACATCAACACCGACAGCGGGTAATAAATCATCGGTTTATCGTACACGGGCAAAAGCTGTTTCGATACCGCTTTGGTAATCGGATGCAAACGTGTTCCCGCGCCGCCCGCTAAAATAATTCCTTTCCAATTCATCTGTAAAAACTCCAAAAATTTAAATTTTAAGACGCATTTTTTCAATATTGCAATTTTTGCTCCAATGAGAACGTCATCGCTGCAAAACTTTTTTATTTGCCATAGATAACCGCCGAATTTTGCGGCGTTCAAAAAATTGAACGCCAATAAACGTCAGCCAAGACACAAACGCCAAACCGCCGAGCAAACCGCTGTAGGCTATTTGCCACGGAATGCCCACCCCCACCGTCATCATTGAAAATTCGGACATACCGCCAATTCCCGCAATCACGTTCAATGGCATAAAAACTAAGCTAATCACCGTCAAACGTTTCAAATCTTTATTTTGATTCACGTTAATAAAACCGACCGTTGCATCCATTTGAAAGTTGATTTTATTGACTAAAAATGAAGTGTGACCATCGAGCGATTCAATGTCACGAAGAATTTCACGCACGTCTTCATGTTGAATTTCAGATAAAAATTTACCGCGCATTAAAAACGATAATGCGCGGCGCGTGTCCAAAACATTGCGGCGAATTCGTCCGTTTAAATCTTCTTCTTCTGCAATTGCCGCCAAAATTTTCGCGGCTTCTTCATCAGTCATATAGGATTTAAAAACTTGTCGTCCAACACCTTCCAATTCGGTGTAAATATCTTCTAGCGCGTTCGCCGAATACTCCACATCTGCCGCATATAAATCGAGTAATAAATCTTTTGCATCGGAAATGTAATCCGATTCAGCACGGGCGCGTAATCGTTGCAAACGAAAGGCGGGTAATTCTTCACTACGAACTGAAAACAGCGTGTCTTTTTTTAAGACAAACGCGACGGCGACGTTGCGTGACGCATCTTTTCTATCCAACAAAAAATCAGAATGTAAATGCACTTCGCCATTATCTTCAACATAAAAACGCGCACTCGTTTCTAAATCGGTCAACTCATTGGGATTGGGTAATTCTACCCCAAATACATCTTGCGCCCAGTTCAGATGCTCGTCTTCAGGCATAACCAAATCAATCCAAATGGGTTTTGCGTGTTTTAAATCCGTTTTGGTTTCGATGGGAATTTGTCGCAATAAACCTTCGTGTAAATCAAAAATACGAATTACCATATTTCGATTTTTTGGACGAAAATCAGCCGCTAATTCCACCCGTGTGTCATAAGGCATCGCGGTTAAAATTTCTTCTTTACGGTTTTCGGCAATCAAATCCCAGACAATTTGGCGGTCTTCGTGCGAAAAAATTTCCAACATTTGCACCATTGCATTCGTATCAAATTGGTCTAGCAATCGTTGCAATTCGACTAAATTTTGTTTTCGAACTAACTCTTCAACTAAACGATGCCGTGCTAATACGCCGCGTACATTTAAAATGGTTTCTTGGTTTTGATTATTGTCGTAATCGCTCATAGTTTTTAGTCATGCTTAACGTTACAAAATTTGTGTTATTTAAGTATCGGCACTGGTTTTCAATGGATTTATTTTTTAATAGAATCATTCTGGCAGTTGAAAAATTCAATAACTCAACTAAATTCCCAGCTACTTTCAACTTAACAGTGAAAGTATCTGAGGCTTTCATACGGAATTCACAACTATTCGGTCAGAAATAGATGGGCATTATTATTTTTATCGTAATCATGTTGTTTGTAACAGGCGGTTTGTTGATTTTATTACGCTCCGCGAACAGTCACAAACTACCAAATGGCGTAAAGCCCCAACCGTATTCGGACGAAGAAGATTAACTTTTAGGTTTCCGAGAACGAATCAACAAAAAGAACATATAAAATGTGGCTAGCCATTCGTAGCGGTATTTAAACGGACTCGCTAGCCATAATTTTGTAATGTGATCCCAATGCAATCGAATTAGAAACAACACCAAAATATCATTCAAAAAATCAATGATGGCTTTTTCAGGATCTTTAATTAGGGAATTGGGTTTTTTCAATGATAATTTGGTAATAATTTTCGCGGCGTGTAGGGTTTCTTTAGCTTCAACGGTTTTTGTTTTAAACCAACGTGTAGCGGCAAATTTATCGGCTTTTTCGCTAACTTTTGCTCCCCATTTACTAAAAACGTTTGGCTTATTTTGTTGAATAGTCAACGCGCCCGATGTTTCTAACGCGCCAAATAGCGCAAATAATTGCTTAACCAATTGCGTGAAATTACACACCGTTTCCTGAAAACGAATCGAAATTTTACCTTGTCGTGCGTAGAAATTTACCCGATAAACGCCGTCAATTGCTTGAATTTTGGCAGTGAGATTTTCAGCCACTCCCTTTTGACACAATGCCGCTGGCAGTTGAAAACGAACATGACCTTCGGCGCGATGACGTAACACACATTGTTTTTGAATGGACATAAGCTCAACGAAATCAGTAGAAAAACAAAACGGGTTTTTCCCCGCACGATGCTAGAAAAACCCGTTAATGACTGGGATGTAAAAAATTTAGGCTTCTTTTGTTTCGGCGACTAAATCTTCTAAATTTTCTTTTTGCTGCAACACAAAATCTTTGCCTGCATCGACTACTTTCGTGGTGCTAGCGATAATGTCTTTACGGTATTTGTGAATTAAAAAACCACTCACTAAACCTAAACCAAATACCACGACTGGATTTTTAACTGCAATACTCATAACTTTACTCCCACTATATACGATGGCTGAGGCGATAGAGCCTTTGAAAACTTCTTTTGAGAATGAATCACCGCTCTGTTGAACGGCATTATGTACTGGTTTTACGGAGTTATTTCCCATATTTGAACCTCAAATTATTCGGGTAAAACTTCATCATCATGCAGCATTTGATAAATGCCTTTGCAACCTTCACAACAAAATTCTTTTTTTTCACCCGCTTTGGTCTTTAATGTGAATCCTGGAACTTCAACAGTTAATCCACATAAATCGCAGGCTTTTTTTTCTTCGTTCATTGCACTAACCTGTAGATGTTAAATTGGCTTGCATAGTAGCAAAACTTAGGGCTTGTCACAATCGAACACATTCACGGTGAATCATCTTATGCACATTGCATCACACAAACTTTTAAATAATTTAATTCTCGCGCCGATGGCTGGCATCACAGACGCGCCATTTCGTGAAATTTGTACGCATTTTGGAGCGGGTTTAACGGTTTCTGAAATGGTGGCATCAAATCCTGCTTTGCGTCTCCATCATCGTACTTTATTACGCGCGGAACACAGTGAAAATTCGGGTTTGCGGGCAGTTCAAATTTTAGGCACAAATCCTCACGATTTGGCAGAATCGGCGCGGTTTAATGTTGAAAATGGCGCACAAATTATCGACATCAATATGGGCTGCCCTGCAAAAAAAGTCTGTTCTGTGGCGGCAGGTTCGGCATTATTGCGCGATGAAACCTTGGTAAAACACATACTCGATGCGGTGGTAAATGCGGTAAGTGTTCCTGTGACCTTAAAAATTCGCACAGGTTGGGATACCGAAAATCGTAACGCGCTAAACATTGCAAAAATTGCTGAAAATGCGGGTGTTGCTGCATTAACGATTCATGGACGAACGCGAGCGTGTAAATTTGAAGGTGATGCTGAATACGAAACGATTAAAATCGTGAAACAAGCGGTGAACATTCCGATTATTGCGAATGGGGATATTGATTCGCCCCAAAAAGCGCGATTTGTATTGAACGAAACAGGTGCAGACGCGGTGATGATTGGACGCGCCGCGCAAGGAAATCCGTGGATTTTTGAGCAACTCGCACATTTTTTAACGCATGAAATGTTGCTTGAACCGCCATCGAAAGCTGAAATTTATCGCGTTTTGACATGGCATTTAGAAAAGCTGTATTCATTTTACGGCATCGGTTTAGGTGTGCGAATTGCGCGAAAACATATCGGTTGGTATTTTCGGCATATTGACGGCATCGATTCGCAATTGAAACAAAACATCAATCAAACGTTGATACCTGCTGAACAATTGGCATTGGTACGTTTAGCGTTAGAATTTTGATGGCTCTAAAAATCGACTTATCGATTAAACTACGCGCCACTTCAACGACTTTTTACATTCAAAAATTATGACAAATTCAACCGCAAAAGCACTTATTTGGACGGGAAATAGTTTGGACGTTTTAGATCAACGCCAACTTCCTGAAATCACACGTTACGACAGTTACACCGATGCCGCAGGTGTCGCCGAAGCGATTAAATCAATGCGTGTTCGTGGTGCGCCTGCGATTGGGATTGCAGCGGCTTATGGTGTGGTTTTATCAGTTCAACAACATGTTTCGAAATCTACAAATTGGCAAGGTGCTGTTTTTGCTGATATTGAAACGTTGGAGCAATCACGTCCCACGGCAGTCAATTTATTTTGGGCGTTAGACAAAATGAAAGCTGTTTTAGCGCAAACGCCTGAAAATATCGTCGATGCGGTGACGGAGTGCGCGATAAAAATTCATGCTGATGATTTAGCGGCAAATCAAAAAATGGGCGATTTTGGCGCGGAATTGTTAGCAGGCGCAAAAGGCGTAATGACGCATTGCAACACAGGCAGTTTAGCGACAGGCGGTTACGGCACGGCGTTAGGCGTTATTCGTAGTGCAGTGGCGCGAAATCCGCATTTAAAAATCTTTGCAGGTGAAACACGCCCTTGGTTGCAAGGCGCACGGCTAACCGTTTGGGAACTCGCACAAGACGGCATTTCTTCTACCTTAATTGCAGATTCTGCTGCCGCATGGTTGATGAAATCAGGCGCAATTGATTGGGTGATAGTCGGTGCCGATAGAATTGCCGCGAATGGCGATACCGCTAACAAAATCGGCACTTATTCGTTAGCCACGTTGGCAAAACAACACGGGGTAAAATTTATGGTTGTCGCGCCAATTTCAACGATTGATTGGACGCTAGAAAATGGCGACAGCATCGAAATTGAATGCCGCGAACCACGCGAACTTTTACCCGCATGTTACGACGTACCGAATTCATTGGTTGGCGCGTGGAATCCTGTTTTCGATGTCACACCCGCCGCGCTAATTAGCGCAATCGTTACCGAAAATGGCGTGGTTTTAAATCCAATCGAACACGCAAATGGTATTCGGAGTTTGCAAGTATGATGACGGCGATTTCCTATTTATGGCACGGCTTGAAATTATTAACTTCGCCCACATTGCGTCCCTTTATTTTGATGCCGCTGTTGATAAATTTAGTGTTATACAGCGCGGCGTTAGCGTTGGGCTTTTTGTATTTGAATCACTTGGTTGAGCAAATAATTCCGCTGTGGTTACAGTGGCTGACGTGGCTGATTTATCCGCTATTTTTTGCCAGTTTTTGCGCGATTGGTTTTTTTACCTTTTCACTGTTGGCGAATCTGATTGCCGCGCCGTTTTATGCGAAACTCGCGGCGAAAACGCTTGTTGTGATTGATGCGCCGTCATTATCGACAATCGAACCGAGCGCGAAACAAGTTTGGCAAGCGGAATTCAAACGGCTGCGTTATTCCCTAACACATACTTTGCCGTTGCTAATTTTGTTTGTGATTCCCGTGGTGAATTTAATTGCGCCATTACTTTGGTTGGGCTTTAGCGCGTGGTGTGTGGCGTTGGAATACTTCGCTTATCCGCAAGAAAATCGCGGCGTTTTATTTTCTGAACAACAAACACAGTTGAAAAAGATGAAGTTAAGCGCGTTGAGTTTTGGCGGTCTAGTGACATTAGGGCAAGCGTTGCCAATTATTAACATTGTGATTGCCCCCATCGCGGTAATTGCCGCGACATTGCACGTTCAAGCGCGGTCGAATACCGTATAATGCGAGACGAGTTTTCTATTTCAGTAGTTGATAGGAATTCAAAATTTAGATTTGAAAAATAAAAATAACAAAGGAGAAATCGGATGTCCAAAAGTCAAAATTTACAAGA
>CAZLGN010000031.1:0-14498 GCA_964558865.1 uncultured Methylomagnum sp. | reverse complement strand
CTGGACACGATAACCCCGACGCTAATTCACGATGCACTTGGCTTTCAGTCGTTCTTGCGCCAATCGCGCCCCATGAAATTAAATCCGAAACATATTGGGGTGTAATTAAATCAAGATATTCGGTCGCAGCAGGAATGCCCATGTCATTTACATCAAGTAATAATTGCCGCGCAATTCGCAAGCCTTTGTTGATATTAAAACTCGAATCTAAATCGGGGTCATTGATTAAACCTTTCCAACCCACCGTTGTACGCGGTTTTTCAAAATACACGCGCATCACAATCAACAAATCGTTATTAAATTCCGTGATTGCTGTTTTTAATAAATGCGCGTATTCGTGAGCCGCTTTCGTATCGTGAATCGAACAAGGTCCTACAACGACAATAAGGCGATCATCTTTACCCGTTAAAATGTTGTGGACGGCTTGTCGTGCTTGAAAAGTAGTTTGTGCTGCGGTTTCAGAAAGCGGCATTTCCGCATGAACTTCGGCGGGCGCAATGACTTCTTTCATGCCCGAAATGCGTAGATCATCGGTGTTATATTTATGCAAAACAAATTTCTCCTATTACTTTCAATTTGGTGGCGCATTATAATCGCATTGAATTTCAATCTACACTCAAAAACGGGTTGCCATGAAACTTGACGAAATTGCTGCCAAAATTCCGCATTATCAATTACTCGAAAAATTGGGTGAAAATTTAGAAACGGTGGTTTTCAAAGCTGTTTCCAAGCAACATACTAACGATTTTTATGTTCTCAAATTATTCAAAAATCCGTTACGCCAAGAAAGTCAGCGACGGTATTTACGTCAAAAAGTAGAACGTTTAAAAATCATTCACGATGACCGCATTATTACACCGACGGCGTTTGAATCGTTTGGTGACGTGCAATTTATTGTGCAACGTGATTTTTCAAGTCGTCCCATGAGTGAATGGCGCGGCGATAAAGCGATTTCGCTTGATGACTTTTTCAAAATATCGGGCGAACTTGCCCAAATTCTCAACGTTATTCACGACGCGGGCATTGTTCACGGCGGCATTAAACTGCACAACATTTTAATTCACTCCGACACGCTTGCTGTTCACGTTACCGATTTTATTACTCCAATTGATATTCGCGAAATCAGCCATTTCATTTATGACCAAGATTTTATCGAAGGGACGCTGGCTTACACCTCGCCCGAACAAACGGGGCGTATCAATCACCGCGTTGATTTTTCAACCGATATGTATTCGCTGGGCATTGTGTTTTATCAATTGCTGACGGGACAATTACCGTTCAAAAGCACCGATCCGCTTGAATTGATTCACTCGCATCTAGCGGAAGAAGCTCCGCCTGTTCATCACGTTAATAAAAATTTGCCGCTGATGTTGGGCAAAATTATCGCCAAAATGTGTTTTAAAGAACCCGAAAAACGCTATCAAAGTGGGCTAGGGTTGTACGCAGATTTACATCGTTGTGCGATGGAATACACGGCTTTTGGTTATGTTTCAAAATTTAAAATAGGCTCACAAGACCATTTTCGGCGCGTCGTGTTTATTTCAAAAATGGTTGGACGAAATCTCGAAGCTAAAACGGTGTTGGAACAGTATGATTTAGTGACACGCGGTGGATTTGCTTCGGTGTTTATTTCGGGTTTGCCTGGAATTGGTAAAACGCGCTTGATTCAGGAGTTACAACGTCCACTTGTTGAACATCGTGGTTATTTTACGTCGGGAAAATTCGACCAATATCAAAAAAACATTCCGTACAGTTCGTTGCTACAAGCCTTACGAAATCTGATTCGCACACTTTTAACCGAAAGTGATTCGCAGGTGGAATTTTGGAATCATCGCATTTTAAAAGCCATCGGCACGCAAGGGAAAGTCATTTCTGACGTAATTCCTGAACTGACGATTTTAATTGGTGCACAACCTGACGTGCCGAGTTTGCCGCCTGTCGAAGCACGCAACCGTTTTAACAATTTATTCGGGCAATTTTTAAGTTGTTTGGCGCAACACGATTATCCGCTGGTTTTATTTATCGACGATTTGCAATGGTGCGATAGTGCGACGTTTGATTTTTTGCGGCATTTATTCGCTAACGTGTCAGATTATCCGTATTTGTTTTTTATTGGCGCGTATCGTAATAACGAAGTCGATGCGAATCACCCGTTAAGTCAACTTATGCGAATGATGCAAGAAAAACATTTGCCGTTACACGACTTACGTTTGATGCCGTTGCCTGAAAGCGATTGTCACGAAATGGTCGCGTATATTTTGGATTTGCCGCGCCATGAATGTGCCGCGTTATCGACTTTTCTCGTCAAACTCACCGAAGGTAATCCGTTATTTGTTAGCGAAAGTTTATCGTGGTTAAACAATGAACAACTGTTACACGTTAATGAAGACGGGCAATGGGGTTGGGATATGGCGAAAATCAGCCTGTCCAATATGCCGACTAGTGTGGTGGAATTATTTGGTTCAAAAGTAAGTCAATTACCTGCTGACACAATTGAAATTCTGATGCTGTGCGCTTGCATGGGCAATCGCTTTTCAGCCGAGGAAGTGTCGCTAATTCACGAAATCTCGTATCAAACGCTTTTTGAACATTTAAAACCTGTGTTGAGTTTTGGGCTTTTAATGGAAAGTAAAACCGAATTGCAATTTGTTCATGATCGAGTGCAAGAAGCGGTTTTGCGGTTTTTAAATCCTGAACAACGGAAGATGATTCATTGGCGAATCGGTCAGCATTTGTTGGGCGATACGCTGATTAACGAAGAGCTTGAACAACAAGACAATTTATTCACAATTACCGCACATTTGAATTTAGGTCGCCCCAATGATTTAAATTGTGTGGACGCACTGCGTGCGTCCACCAATAACGCCAACAATGATTTAAATTGTAGGGACGCACTGCGTGCGTCCGCTAATAACGCCAACATTGACGATAATGATAACGTTCGTGAGTTGGCGGGCGGATGCAATCCGCCCCTACAAAAAATTGATTTAGCAATCATCAATTTTCATGCAGGAAACAAAGCCTTAAATGCTTTAGCGACCCAAGCCGCGAATGATTACTATCGTAACGGTATTGATTTATTACCTGATGATGCGTGGAAAATTCATTACGCGCTAACGTTTCGATTACATCAACGATTAGCGAAAACGGAATTGATGCTGGGGCGTTATGAAACGTCGGAAAAATTGCTTGATACGCTGTTAAGTCGCGCCGCCGATGATTTAGATCGTGCCGAAGCCTTAGCCGAACAAACGACATCATTATCGTCGATTGGCAATTTCATTAAGGCGATTGAAACCGCAAATCGCGGCTTGAATTATTTCGGTAAAGCGATTCCCGACGATGCTGAAAAAGCGGCAAAACAAACGGCTGAATTGATGGTGCAAATTCATGCCGATAACGCCGATGTGTGGCAAAAAATTCTCGATATGCCTTTTACCCAAGAGCGTCGCAGCAAAATAGAACTCGCGTTTTACAGCGAATTGATTCCTGATTTATATATGTCGGGCTTGGTGCCGCAGTTGTATTTATCCGCCGCACAATCAACGCTGCACTGTTTGCAAGGCGGGATGGATGAATCGGTTATTTATTCATTTTCGATTATGGGTTTGAATTTAGGCGAACAAGGGCAGTTTGAACTGGCGTTTAAATATGAAGATTTGGCGCATGAATTATGCGCTCGCTATCCCGACACGTTTGGCGCGACGCGCGGAATTAACGGAATCGTGTGGTGCAATATGCACTCACGTTCGCATCCTGCCGATATTGTGGCGTATTGCCAAAAAGGCATTCAAAGCGGCAAAAACTGTGGCGATTTGTACAACGCGGGGCTGACTTACGCGCCATTGATGTGGAATTTACAAGTGCAAGGCGCGGATTTTCAAGAAATTGAAGACACCGCGACAGCGTGTTTGGAATTTTCGCAAAAAAATCAGCTCGGTTTTTCAATTGGTATTGCCCAAGCGATGCAAGCAGGTTGGATTGAACCAATGAAAAGTGCGTCTGCACCGCTCATTCCAATGGCTGAAACGTTGAAGTTGTGGGAAAGCTGTAATCACGTTGCTTCGGCGGGCAGTTATTTTGTGCATTTGGGAATGTGCCATTATTACTATGGGCGTTACGAAGAGGCGGCAGAAAGTTTAGAGCGGGTGAATCATTATTTAACGGGTTTGACCGACAACGTTTTAAAACGGCAATGGTATATTTTTCAAGCCTTGAACGAACTGTGTTTATATAAAAAAAATGGCGGTGATAAAGAAGCTACGATTGCAAAAGTCGAAGCCTTAATTGCACCCGTCGAAATGTGGGCGAGTTTAGGCGAGTTGTTAGAACCCTATTTAGAACTTTATCGCGCGAAATATGCGTATTGTTTTGGTGAATTTAACAACGGCTGTACAAGTTACATTGAAGCCATCGAAACCGCACGGCGTTTGGGTTATACGTTTTTAGAAGGCTTTTTGAATGAAATTTTTAGCTATTGGTTGGGTGAAACAGGCTACCAAAGCAATGACATTTATTGTCGGGAGGCTGTGCGTTTATACCGTTTGTGTGGCGCGTTAGGAAAGGAAATTCAATTACTCGAACGACTGCCAATTTCTTTCGAAGACGAATACCATTTCAGCAGTAATGTTCGCGGCGGCGAAAATTTAGTATTGCCGAATTTGGATATAAATTATTTAGTGAAATCGTCGTTAGCCTTATCTGCCGAAATCGATCAAGAAAAATTACTCAGCAAAATTATGGACGTTGTGTTGCAATCGAGCGGCGCACAACATGGTTATTTATTGGTGCAACACAATGGCGCGTGGGCAGTTCAAGCATCAAGTCATGTCGCTGAAGAAAAAATGCGTTTAGAAATGGATTTAAAACCACTGCATACCGAAACAGAATTGTGTCAGGGGATTGTGCATTATGCGTGTCGTACTTTGGAAACAGTGGTTTTAGCGGATGCACAAACAGTAGTGGAATTTAAAGATTTACCCGAAGTAAGCAAGCTCGGTTTGCGTTCACTTTTGTGTTTACCGTTGCGCCGACAAGGGATTTTAATAGGGCTGTTATATTTAGAAAATAGACTTGCGCCTAATATCTTTACCGCAGACCGTGTGCGAGTGACCGAATTACTGTGTCAGCAAGCGGCGATTTCAATGGAAAATGCTCGAATGATGACGGAAATTGGGGATTTCAACACCGTGTTAGAAAAACGGGTCGCTGATGAAGTGGCGCAAAATCGTGAAAAAGACCATTTACTTATTCAACAATCGCGATTAGCGGTGATGGGCGAGATGATTAACAATATCGCGCATCAATGGCGACAACCGTTAAATGCGCTGGGTTTAGTATTGGGGAATTTAAAAGATGCTCAACATTTCAATGAATTGACCCCTGATTATTTAGAAAGCCAATGTACCGAAGGGCGGCAATATATTGAAAATATGTCGCAAACCATTAACGATTTCCGTAATTTTTTTCGCCCCGACAAAGACAAAGACGTTTTTAGTTTGAAAAGCGCGATTCAAAAAGCCGTTATGTTTGTTAATGTGAGTTTTAAAGCTAATCACATCGATATAATTATCGATGTTCCAGAGGATGTCGAAATGAAAGGTTTTCCAAATGAATACGCGCAAGTGCTTTTAAATTTAATAACCAATGCGAAAGAAGCAATTTTGGCAAAAGGTAATAATGCGGGGTGTATTACGGTAAAATTACGAAAACTAAATAATTTGGCACAAGTTACCGTAACGGATGATGGTGGCGGAATTGACGAAGCCATTTTGGTACGGTTATTTGAGCCGTATTTTTCTACCAAAGAAACGGGAACAGGTATCGGTTTGTATATGTCAAAAATGATTATTGAAAACAGTATGGACGGACAGATTAGTGTGCAAAATGTAGGTGGCGGTGCAGAATTCTCGATTATTACACCAACAAAAATGAATAAAAACACGGCATAAAAAAACGATGAATAACGATGACCTAGATTATTTAAAAACCTTAACCATTCTTTATACCGAAGACGATGACAACATTCGTGGGCAATTAGCGCAATTTTTAAAACGTCGTTGTGCCAATCTATATTTGGGTAAAAATGGCAAAGAAGGTTTGAAAATTTTTAAAAAATATCATCCCGATATTGTGATTACCGATATTTTGATGCCCGAAATGGATGGGCTGAAAATGGGTGAAGCTATTCGTGCGATAAGCCCCAAAATATCGATAATTATTACTACCGCTTTTGAAGAGCCGCGCTATTTTCAATGCGCCATCGATTTAGGTGTAGACAAATATGTGATGAAACCCGTTGAGTTGGATGTTTTAGAAGATGCCTTATTAAAATGCGCCCGTGCCATTCGTGCAGAAATCGCATTCAATGAATTACACGAACGCACAGTGGAATTATTGGAGGCGCAGCATTTGGCAAAACTGGGTTATTGGCGATCTAATTTAGAAGATGGCACATTTACTTGGTCAGAAGAATTTTTACGGATTTTTGAATTTGAAACAACCAGTTATGGATTAAGTTACGTCGATTTTTTAAAAGCCGTTCATCCTGATGACCGCGATTGGGTGAGTAAAAAATACGAGGAACATTTACACAAAAATACGGAATACGACATTGAACACCGTTTATTATTTCCTGACGGGTCAATTAAATATATTCATGAACGCCGTCAAACTGAACGTGATGATGAAGGAAATCCCTTTTGCATACTCGGAACAGTACAAGATATTACCGAAAGAAAACGGGTTGAACTCGAACTTATTCAATATCGGCAACATCTCGAAAGTTTAGTGTTTAGTCGCACAGAAGAACTCGAAAAAGCTAAAAACGAAGCCGAATTTGCAAACTGTGCAAAAAGTGTGTTTTTAGCGAATATGTCGCATGAACTTCGCACGCCGTTAAATGCCATTCTAGGTTTCGCGCAACTTATCGAACGCGACCCGTTATTAAGCGAAGGGCATCGAAAAGAACTACAAACCATCAATCGCGCGGGGCGACATTTACTCTCGTTAATCAACGACGTGTTGGAAATTGCCCGCATTGAATCGGGTCATACACTGACAAAAAATGAAGTTTTTGATTTGTATGAGTTATTGCAATCCGTTGAAGAAATGATTCGAGGACGAGCCGAGGCGAAAAAACTTACTTTTGACGTTAAGCGTGTCGGAAGTTTTCCCCGTTTTGTTCAAGGTGACGCGCCACATTTGCGGCAAGTGTTATTAAACTTATTGGGTAATGCAATCAAATACACGGATAGCGGCTTCATTACGTTACAACTTTCGTCGATGGATGATTCGATATGTTTTGAAATTACCGATAGCGGTATCGGGATTGCAGCGGCAGATTTAGATAATATCTTTAAAGCCTTCTATCAAACGACAAAAGGAATTGCGAAAGGTGAGGGAACGGGTTTAGGTTTGGCAATTAGCAAAGAATTTGTGCGATTGATGGGCGGTAACATCACGGCACAAAGCATAGACGGGCAGGGCAGCACATTTGGATTCACGATTCCATTACCCGAAGTCGATTCGCCTGTCATCCTATCAAAATCCGAAGGGCGCGTGGTGGCACTTGCCAATGGGCAACCCAATTATCGAGTGTTAATTGCTGAAGATAATGCCGACAACCGTTTGTTGCTAACACGAATTTTAGAAAGCGTGGGGTTTGAAGTTCAAGCGGTTAATAATGGCAACGAAGCCGTTGAAACATTTCAATCTTGGTTGCCCGATTTTATTTGGATGGATATTCGTATGCCTGTAATGGATGGCTATGAAGCGACTAAACAAATTCGAGCGTTGCCAAATGGACAAAATGTCAAAATTGCCGCTTTGACAGCGAGCGCGTTTATAGAAGATCGTGATTCGATTTTGTCGGCGGGTTGCGACGATATGCTAACAAAACCTCTTCGCGAAGATGACATATTTGAAGTAATGCGACACTTATTGTCTTTAGAATTTCGTTACGAATTACCGCTAAATTCAAATAATGCCGAGACGGTGACGCTAGATTTAAGTTGTTTGCCACTTGAGTGGCGCGAGGAATTACATTGTGCCGCTGAATTGTTAGATATTGAAGCATCGCAATCGGCAATTCAAAAAATAGCCACCAATTTTCCCGAACAAGCGCGTATTTTAGAAAAAGCTGTTGGCAATTTTCATTTTGATCAAATTTTGCAGGCTTTAACTCAATGTAGCGCGAACAATTCACCGACTGTTAAACTTCCTGCTTAAATTACCCACCACACCAATCACACATGATTTCAACTCGTTCATTCAAATTATTACCTTTATTACTTGCTGCCACGCTTACCGCGTGCGGTTTTCATTTACGCGGCGGCGAATCGTTGCCGACCGAATTAAAAAATGTTTATCTCGAAGGCGGTTCACCTGCTTTACGCGAACAAATGTTACAACAATTACGAACTGCCAAAAGCCAACTTGCGCCATCGATTCAAACGGCGAGTATTGTGGTTAAATTGTTTGATGAACAATTTCAACGACGCGGTGTGTCATTGAGCGAACGCGGTAAAACAAACGAATATGAATTGGTTTATCGTGTGGAATATGAACTCGCTACGCCTAAAGATGCGGTGTTATTAGTTCGTCAACCGTTAGAAATTCGCCGCGATTATTACAATGATCAACAAGCAATTTTGGCACGCGATAATGAAGAAGCCGTTTTGCGAACGGAAATGACGCAACAAGTCGTGCGGACGCTGTTGAATCAAGCGCGTTTTGCCTTAGAAAAAAGTGAAAAATAATGCGCCTAAAACCTGAACAATTAGTGGGTGCGTTACAAAAAAATATCGGCGCGGTGTATTTATTTCACGGTGATGAGCCGTTGCAAATTGGCGAATTAGCGGATTTAGTTCGACAAGCGGCGAAAAAAGCGGGATTTTTACAACGCGAAATTTTTTCGACCGACACAGGTTTTGAATGGTCAGAAATTACGATTGCGGCACAATCGATGTCGATTTTTGGGGATAAAAAAGTGCTGGACGTGCGCGTCCCAACGGGCTTGTTTGGTAACGATGGCGCGAAAACATTGATTTCGTATTGTGAAAAATTACCTGCCGATACCATTTTGTTAATTACTTGCGGCAAATTAAACGCGGCAGGAATGAAAACGCGCTGGTTTGAAGCGGTCGATAAAGTTGCCATAACGATTCAAGTGCGTCCATTAGAAGGCGATGAATTACTGGAATGGTTGTTCAAGCGATTACAACAACGTGGTTTGAACACCGATAGAGAAGGACTTTTATTATTAGCCGAACGAATAGAAGGAAATTTACTTGCCGCAGCGCAGGAAATCGAAAAATTGTACGTTCTTTATGGTTGTATAACCTTATCGAAAGAACAGATTTTTGAAGTGGTAGCAGACAGTTCGCGTTACGATGTTTTTAAATTAGTTGACACGATTTTGATGGGAAATGCCAATCGAATTTTCAGAGTATTGGCAGGTTTGAAATCCGAAGGCGTTGCGCCACCCGTTGTACTGTGGGGATTGATGCGCGAAGCGCGGACGATTTGCAAAATAAAAATTGAATTACAAGAAGGCAAAAGCAAAGACATTGTTTTTCGCAATCATCAGATTTGGGACAAGCGCGTGTCGTTGGTAGAAAAAACGCTTAGACGTTTATCGCCTGCAAAACTGCTCGATATTTTAACTCTTTGCGCGAAAGCGGATAGACAGGCAAAAGGGCAAGAATCGGGTGATGTGTGGGAGACGATTTTGGCGGTGTGTTTGTTGTTTGCTTAGGTGTGTTACCAAACGAATTTTATTATTTTTATCGAGAGTAAATTATGAGCAAAAAAATTAGAAAAGCGGTTTTTCCTGTCGCAGGTTTAGGCACCCGTTTTTTACCTGCGACGAAAGCTCGTCCGAAGGAAATGTTACCGATTGTCGATAAACCCTTGATTCAATATGCTGTCGAAGAAGCGGTTGCGGCAGGAATTGACACGATTATTTTTGTGACGGGGCGGAGTAAAAACGCGATTGTTGACCATTTCGACAAGGCTTACGAACTCGAAAATGAGTTAATGATTCGCGGCAAAACCGAAACGTTACAAATGATTCGCCACATGATGCCGCCGAATGTGACATTTATTTTCATTCGCCAAGCGGAAGCCTTGGGTTTAGGTCACGCGGTACATTGTGCAAAAAGTGCGATTGGTGACGAACCGTTTGCGGTGATTTTGGCGGACGATTTCATTCGAAATAACGACAACGGTTGTTTGAAACAAATGGTCGCGCAATATCACAAAAATCAATGCAGTATTTTAGGTGTAGAGCGTATCAATCCTGCTGAAACCGACAAATACGGGATTGTGAAAACCAAAGAACTCACGTCAAATTTAGGGCAAGTTGAGTTAATTGTCGAAAAACCTTCTCCCGAGCGTTCTCCATCAAATTTAGCGGTTGTTGGACGTTACATTTTAACGCCAACAATTTTTGAAAAAATCGAAGAAACGGGCAAAGGTGCAGGTGGCGAAATTCAATTAACCGACGCGATTGCCGCGTTAATGCTGGATCAAAATGTATTTGCTTATGAATTTGAAGGCAAGCGTTACGATTGCGGTTCAAAATTGGGTTATTTACAAGCCTCAGTCGAAGAAGGCTTAGTTCATCCTGAACTGAAAGACGAGTTTTTAGTGTATTTGAAAAACTTTGTGGCAAGTTTGCCAGAAACAGAATCGGCATCAGAATAATTGTGTGGCGCGAAATGAAGAAAAAAATTCCTTTTATTAGCGTTCTAATTTTCGCGCTACTTTTGACGGGGTGTGTATATTGGCTGCGAGCCTTTCAGGTTTATCAGCAAATGGACGAATTCGACAAATACTTTACCATTGTGGTCACCGATGAATTCACGTTGAAATTCAAAGAGCCAATTTTATATAGCAAAGATTTTGTGTCGTTGTCGAAATTGTACCCAAGTGATGATTCCCCAACGGCTGAAGGACGAAAATGGCGGTATTGGTTTCGTAAAATCGACAAAGACGGCAAGTTGATAACGCCCGAAATCAAATTTTATTCTGACCTTTATTTCAACAAAGAAAGTAAGTTAACCGCCTGGTCGTTTTCATCGTTATTTTTGGAAATCGCACCACCAAAATTTTTAGAAGTGTCACTGCGTTCAATTGGTGGTGCGGAAATCGATAAAGATAAAAAACAGCTCAAAGCTAATAGCGCGTTGTTGGAAAAAATTTCTGAAAGTTTGCCTAAAAAAGCCGCCGTAGTAGCGAAACTGGGCGAACCGTTAGAAATCAAAGATGAACCTGAGCAAGAAATTTACATTTACCATTTTTTGCTTGATACGCATGAAATCGAAAAGGGTTACGAAGACCGCGCGTTAAACGAAGTCAAAATTATCTTTGATAAGAAAACGCAAGAATTAACACGAATGGGCGGACGATTTGCGGGTTTGAAAGTGTCAATTAACTACAAAAAGTTTTTGACTGAACAACCTGAGGCAGATTGATTTATGTCAGTTAAACGCATAGAACACATCGACACTTGGCGATTTTTTGCCGTGCTGCTAGTCATTCAAGAACACTTTTTACTTTTTAGCGGCGTAGACAAGTATTGGTCTCAAATCGAAACGTATTCATTGCAAATTGAACGCTTTGGTGAATTGGGCGTGTTGATTTTTTTCAGTATCAGCGGTTTTGTGATTTGCAAAGGATTGAATTCTGAAAAAATGTCAACGGGACGAATTTGTTTAAGCGCGTTTTGTGCGCGACGATTTTTCCGAATCGTCCCGCCGTTGTGGTTTTATCTAGCGTGTTTGATGATTCTGAGTACGTTTGATTTAATCAAAATCAGCGGCTGGCAAGTTCTAACGTCGGCGGCATTTTTATGCAATATGTCATTTGAAAAAGGTTGTACATGGTTTGCGGGACACACTTGGTCACTTGCCGATGAAGAGCAATTTTATTTGTTGTTTCCGTTGCTATTTTTATGGGCATGGCGAGGAAATAAAAGAGCGCGATTACTAAGCATCATTGGACTGTTAGTTTTGGGGGCGTTGATATTTCATCATTACGGAGTCGTTTTTGGCGCGGCGTACTGTGGCGATTTTTTATTTCTATTAGCGGGTTGTTATATCGCACTCCTACCTGAAAATTGGATGCAATACTTACGGAATTTGCCGTTTTTAGTTTGGTTCACTGCACTGATTTTGCTGATTAGTTTGATTTGTTTTATGTCGGATAATCAGGATACCGTTTTAAAAATACTGTGCTATCCCGTGTTGATTCAGATTATTGTTTTTGGCACACCGACACATTTTTCGTTTATTAAACATTTTTTTGCAAATGCGCCGTTGACTTATTTAGGGCGTATTTCTTACAGCGTGTATTTGTGGCAACAAGTCGCCACCGCCTATTATCCTAATACGTTGTGGTGGCAGAACCTGCTTTATTTGGTTTTGGTTTTTGGATTTGCAGCGGTGTCGTTTGAGTATTTTGAATTGCCGTGCCAACGTTTTGGCACGCGCCTTTCAAATCGTTTAAAAATGCAGTAAAGAATGGACGCGGTAATTTGCTAATTGTTCGCGTCCCTTTAAAAAATCCAATTCCACGACAAAGGCTAACGCTTCAACCGTTGCACCCAATTTTTCAACCAGTTCACAACTCGCTTTTGCCGTGCCGCCTGTCGCAAGCAAATCATCAATCAATAACACTTTATCATCTTGTTCAAACGCATCAATATGGGCTTCGAGCGTTGCGCTACCGTATTCCAAATTGTAGGAAACGCTTTGTACGTCATACGGCAATTTGCCAGGTTTTCGTAACGGCACAAAAGGCAAACCCATTTCCCATGCGACCAAACTGCCAAAAATAAAGCCGCGTGCTTCCATACCTGCCACCACGTTAATGTGACTACCTAAAAAAGGCTGAATCAGTTGATGCACCGCGAGTTTCAACGCAGCTGGCTCTTTTACCAACGGTGTAATATCTTTAAAAATAATCCCCGCTTTCGGGAAATCGGGAATATCGCGGATTTTTGATTTGAGTCTGTTCATATTATTGTGCGTAAAATCGCCATAAAGGGTTGAATGGGTTAATGTCTTGGCAACAGCCAACTTATTATTCACATTTTGACATCGTTCGATAGAAATAATTCAAAAATTACACGTTTAAAATGATTTAATACCGCCAACTTTAATCACACAACAGGAAAACACCCAATGAAAAACTATTTCAAACTCTCAACCCTCGCGCTCGCTTTGGCGACAACTTTCACCATGCCTGTTTTTGCTGAAGGTTTCACAAATACCATCGACGGTTTCACCAACAACAGCGACGGCACAGTCACCGATACAAAAACAGGTTTAGTTTGGCAAGCGTGCGCGGTCGGGCAAACCTTTAACGCTGGAATGGGAAATTGTGACGGCACGGCAACGACTTACAGCTACGCCGACGCAATGAAACTCCCCAGCGATTTCGCAGGACAATCCGATTGGCGCGTGCCAAACGTTTCAGAACTCTTGAGCATTGTCGATTTAAGAAAGGTCAATCCCAGTATCAACAAATCCCTTTTCCCCAATCCCCCAGCCGTTTGGTTTTGGTCGGCTTCGGTCTATGCTTATAATCCGAGCTACGCATGGATTGTGAGCTTCGAGTACGGTGGCGATGACTACAGTAACGGGTACAAGAACGACGACTACGCAGTCCGTCTTGTGCGCGGGGGACAGTCTTTTTACTTTGCTACTTTAAAACTCGCTGACTTCACAGATAACAAGGATGGAACGGTAACTAACACAAAAACGGGCTTAACGTGGCAACGTTGCGCGGTGGGGCAAACTTGGAATGATGGTTATTGTGATGGAACCGCGACAGCTTATAGCCAAGCCGATGCAGCAAAATTAACTAGCAATTTTGCAGGGCAATCCGATTGGCATTTGCCGAGTTTGCGCGAATTACAAACGATAGTGGATTATACAAAATTCAATCTTTCCACAAATTTGATTATTTTTCCTGATGCACCAAGGATAAGCAATTATTTTTGGACAATCACGCCGAAGGCAGAAGTGGCGGATAATTTTTGGTATGTGGCTTTTGATTATGGTGCGAGTAGCTACACATCGAAAACAGAAACTTTTTCAGCACGTTTAGTGCGCGGCACGTTGAGTTATAACGGTTCAGGTGTAACAACACCTGCTGAAACGGGAAATGTGGATTTAGTTTCAACATTAAGCGCGAATCCAAGCCCCGCAAAAAAAGGCGGCGATTTAACTTATACCGCAACGATTACAAACAAAGGCACCGCCACTGCAACGGGCGCGAAAGTGACGTTTTTTGTTGCGCCAAAATTCATGAGTTACACAGCATCGTCAAATGGTTGTGAATTACAAAGCAGTGGGCTGAGTGTGGTTTGTACTATCGGCGATTTAGCGGCAGGTGCGAATGTGACCAAAACGATGACCGTGAACTTGAAAAAAGCGGGCGGCATTAGTTCGAGTGTGTCAGCAAAAGCGAATGAAAAAGACGCGAATCCT
>CAZLGN010000030.1:0-14720 GCA_964558865.1 uncultured Methylomagnum sp. | reverse complement strand
AATTATCTCATTTCAACTCAAACAATCGGGAAATTATTTTTGACTGAGTCCTTTGTACTAAGCTATGCGGTAACAATCGGCAACGTATCATTTCTTCTAACATTTTCTTTTGGGATGGACTTAATTCAATTGCTGTACAAGTTCTCATAGTGTTCTTAATGAATATGTGTGGATGACTGTTTCTATTATCCCTCTATTTTGAAGTTTGCTGTAGTAGATTTGAAACAACGGATTCAAGATAATTTCAGTAACAAAAAATGTTTTGTTTGTTTTGCCATTCGCAAAATAGGAGCAGAACCGCCCATTGCAATGGCATCCACTAAGCAATACCAAGCCGCTACACCACTTGGTGGATTGCCTTGTGTGAAACCCGAAACGGGATCGATTACAGACCAATGCCACGTTCCGACCGCTGTGCCAATAACTTCTAACCACGTTGTAATAAAAAATGCCGCTAAATAAACCAATGGCGATTTTCCTTTAAACAGATAAAGCAAAAATACACAAAACAAAACTGCGCCAAACGCATCTCGACGGGTAGCCAACGTAATTCCCCACAACGACCATAACCCACACGCGATGACAACAAATAGCGCGATGTGCCGTGCATGACGCACAAAAAAACCTGAACGTCCCAACGCCACAGCCGTTAAATAAACCATTCCGTGACCAGGCGAAACATAAGCGGGAACATTATGAAACCGATAAATATAGCCCTCCATAAACGGCGAGGCAAAATGTTCACCAATTGTTGCAAATAGCACCGCAATCAAAACTTGAACGCGAATTTCTTTATTCTCACCATGCAACCAACCCGCTAAAATTAACCAACCCGCGCCACCCAAAAGATGTTGTTTTTCCAAACTTGCATCGGCATCGGTTATTAAACAAACGGCAACACAAAAAAAGGTAAAAGCGGCAATGTAATAATCGCGTTTATTGTGCGGGTGAAGATTTTGCTTTGGGGGAAAGTAACGGAACATGCTTGAAATCTCTAAAATTTTGGTAAGTTAATGGCGGACACAAAAAAGCTCAAGGCAAAACCTTGAGCTTTTTTATTGCCGCATTTTAAGGCAATTGATTTAATTCAGAAACTTTGTCGTAATCCACGCCAACGCTAACAATAAAGCTGGTTGCTTCTTCGATGTTCATTTTCGATTTCACGACTTTTTCTTTGCCCACAATCACCGTAAAACCCGACGTTGGATTCGGTGAAGTAGGAATGAATAACACATATTTATCTTCAAAACGGTTCGTTACATAAGCAGGAACCCAAATGCCTTCTTTGGGATATTCGACATAAACCACTTCTTTTGCCACGGCTTGATTTTGCGACGAAAACATATTGATGACTTTTTTCAACACGCGGTAAATTGTGTTCAAAAACGGGATTCTTTCAATCATCGCGTCAATCAACGCTAAAAACCAAACACGCCCTTCAGCAACCAATTTATGACCGATGGAAATTAAAACGACGCAGCTCAGTATTAAAAATAGAATGGTGTAAATCGTGTTATCCGCGTAGCCATAAACAAAGCGAACCATATCCGCCAGCAAATCTTTCACGAAAAACAGAATTTTGATGACCAACGCGAGCGGAATTACCGCAAAAATGCCGACTAAAAAATGGTTAAAATATTTTTTTATTGTTTCTTTCATAACGTAATCCTTCTCAAAAAATAACGTGTAAAAATATCATTCGTTTAAACGTTTCAATGGAAAAACGCATTGAAAACAACTGCCTTTTCCTAATTCACTACGAATAATCAGTTGTGCATCATGCCGCATTAAAACGTGTTTCACAATTGCTAATCCTAAGCCTGTGCCACTTATTTTTTTGTCACGTTTCGTTTCGACTCGATAGAAACGTTCCGTCACACGCGAAATATCCGCTGTTGTCAGTCCCTCGCCTTTATCAATCACATCCAGCATGAGTGCGGTTTCGTTTTGATGCCAGCGAATTTGCACGGTTGTATCGTCGGGCGAATACTTCAAGGCATTGCCTAATAAATTGGTAAATGCGCTGCGTAATTCATTCTCTTCGCCCAACAAATGGGCATCCGAATCTAAAATCAATTCAATTCGTCCGACTTCGACAGTGGCTTCATTTTCATGAAAAATTTGGCTCAATAACGCGGGAATATCGATAACATCATGCTTTTTATTTTTAGTTTCTAAATGCGCGAGCAGCAACAAATCATCGACTAAATGCTGCATACGTTCCGTTTGTCCCTGCATATTTCGCACTGAACTGGTCAATAATACGGATTCGCCATTATCTATATCTTCAAGCGTTTCCAAATAGCCTTTCAAAACCGTCAACGGCGTGCGTAATTCGTGCGAGACATTCGCCACAAAATCTTTTCGCATTCGTTCCATTTGTTTAAGTTGTGTCACGTCTTGCGCTAAAAGTAATCGTAAGCCCGCGCCATAATTGATAACCCGCACCGCCAACAGTATTCGATTGTTCAAAGGGGAGGGCAAAATAACAGGTTCGTCATATTGTTTCGATTTCAAATAACCGATAAATTCTGGAAAACGAATTAAATTTTGAATGCGTTGCCCTTTATCACTTGACAATAATCCCAATACTTCTCGTGCTGCTTTATTTGCCCATTCAATTTCATCGTTTGCACTTAAAACAACTGCTGCATCGGGGAGAGCTTCAGTCGATTCTCGAAATTTATCGACCATTTTGCTCAATTTCTTTTTTCGGCGTTTATTGTTCTTTTTCATTCGATAGACGTGGTAATAAACCTCTTCCCATACGCCAGTCGTTTTTGGATAGTCGGTATAACCGCCAGTTCGTAACCACTTTTCAAAACGATTAAGCTGGTATAAATGGTGACATAAAAAAAATGCCACCAGAATAAGCGTGAAAAATAAAAAGAGTTTTGTGAAAAATCCGACGACACAAACGACTAAAAAAAGAAACAAAAAAATAAAAATCTCACGTCGCCAAATGCCCATTGTGTTAATCCGTTTATTGAGTTAGTGAAAAACGATAACCGAATCCACGCACAGTTTGTACTAAATCTTCACGCCCATAATTTTCTAAAATTTTACGCAAGCGACGAATATGAACATCAACGGTACGTTCCTCGATATAAACGCTACGTCCCCAAACTTGGTCAAGTAATTGAGTGCGATTGAAAACTTTGTCTGGATGCGTCATAAAAAACTGCATCAACCGAAATTCCGTTGGACTCACTTCAACATTTTGATCGGCAATCGTGAGTCGATGTTGTTCCGTATCCAGTACTAAATCGCCAGCGATAACTTGCGGCGACCATTGATGTTTGCTGCTGCGGCGCAATACGGCGCGTAATCGAGCAACCAATTCGCGCGGAGAAAATGGTTTTGTCATGTAATCATCAACGCCGCTACTAAAACCCCGAATTTTGTCTTCTTCTTCGCCGCGTGCAGTCAATAAAATAATTGGTAATTCTTGATAAATTGGCTCTTTACGCAACCGTCTCGCCCATTCCACGCCACTCACATTTGGCAACATCCAATCTAATAAAATCAAATCAGGTAAGGTATCATTCAAAAAATGTTGTGCTTCTTCTGCTGTGGCAAAGGCTTGAACAGTAAAACCTGCTTGCTCTAACACGACAATTAACATTTCTCTAATTGCGTCTTCGTCTTCAACAACGAGAATAATAAAATTGGGCATAATTTTGGATTCAAAAAGTAAAAGGTTTCATTCTAACAACGCTTTTATGACTGTTTGATGACAGCTAGCGTGAGAAAAAAGTGGTGTCAATTAAACAAAAAAAGAAGATTAGAGCGAATTTTACATCAAAAGCTATCGGTTTTTGTGAGACACAACCCGCGTTAATTAAATGCTAGAATAGCGGCAACATATTTTTTCTATTTTTCAGAGGAAACTCCATGCGGAATTTGAAATTTTTACCCGCGTTGCTAGGCGGCATTACCGTCTTAGCAGTAGTTTTATTTATCGCCTTTCATTTTATTTTCATCGATTTTTTTGTTGATTGGTGGTGGTACGAATCACTAAAACTCGAATCGTATTTTTGGCTACGCACGCTTTATAAATACTTTCTTTCGGGTGGCGTGACACTGGTATTTTTTATCATTTTCTTCACGCATTTTTGGCTCGCTTCACGCTATTTGGGATTGAATTTACCTGAAAAATTAAGCATTTCAGAAAATAGCCGTGTTCAAAAATTCGCCGACATCTTCATGAACGGTTCGGTAAAAATTTATACGCCGATTTCCTTTTTCTTAGCGTTAATGATTGCTTCGCCTTTTTATGTGCATTGGGAAGAAACGTTGATGTATTTCTTTGGCAATTCATCAGGTGTAACAGAACCCATTTATGGCAATGATGCGGCATTTTATATGCTCGCGTATCCAACCTATCAATTAGTTCAGCAAGAATTGTTAATTACCGCGTTGCTGATTTTTACAATGGTGGGCGTACTCTATTGGCTTGAACACACATTTATTCCCGACCAGCACAAAAGTTATCCCAAAGGCGCGAAAATCCATTTAACGTTACTTATCGGTTTTGTGATTGGATTTGTGATGTGGGGCTTTATGCTTCAACGTTTTTCATTACTTTACACCGACAGTCATGAACCCATTTTTTTTGGCCCTGGTTTTGTCGAAGTACGTTATCAATTACCGTTAATTTGGGCGGCGATGGCAACCTTTTTCGTTGCGGCGATGGTGGCGATTGTGTTTGTACATTCTGAAAAACATGACAATCGAATGCCGCTTTGGATTTCACTGTTTATCTTTTTAGTGGTTTGGCAAACGCCAAAAATACAATGGGTTCCTGACGCGCTACAACGTTTTGTGGTCAATCCAAATCCTGTGAAAACGGAAAAAGCCTTTATTCAACACAACATCGACGCAACGCTTGATGCGTATAATTTGAAAAATATCAAAACCGTTGATATGACGATTAAAGTGGATGCCGCACAAGATATTTCTAATTGGAGCAGCCAAAAACATTTTGAAAATATCCCTGTTTGGGACAGAGATTTAATCATTTACAGTTACAAGCAATTGCAAGAAATTCGTCCGTATTACAAATTTTTAACGGTGGATGAAGACCGTTACTTTATTTCGGATCATTTGCGCCAAGTGAATATCGCCGCGCGTGAAGTGAATATCGCCAAATTGCCCAAAGAAGCGCAAAACTGGGAAAATCGGCATTTACGTTATACACACGGTTATGGTGCAGTGATTACTCCAGCCTCACAAGAAGCTGATTCGCCGTTGACGTGGTATTTGCGTGATTTGAATATGTCGTCAGAAGTCGGTTTAAACACCGAACATCCTGATATTTATTACGGTCAGGAAGATTATGATTACGCAATTGTGCCAAATAAACTCGATATTGTTGGCATTGCAGGTTCAAATCCTGGTGAAAATCAAGCCTATCACGGTGAGGGCGGGATTCCAATTGCATCGATGTTTAGAAAATTGTTATTTGCATTTAAATTTGAAGACGAAAAAATCTTCTTTTCAACTAACGTAAGCCAAGACAGCAAACTCAAAATCTATCGCAACATTCACGAGCGAATTCATAAACTCACGCCTTTTTTGCATTTGGACAAAGATCCGTATTTGGTGATGACGAAAGACCGTTTTTATTGGATTCAAGACGCTTACACCACGTCGGATAAATATCCAGCGTCAAAAACCGTTAAAGATGAAAAATTGCATAACGGTGAAACCTTTAACTACATTCGCAATTCGGTAAAAATTGCGATTGATGCGTTTGATGGCGACGTGGATTTTTATTTGGTCGATAACACCGATTCGATTGCGAATGCGTATAACCTCGCGTATCCGAGTTTGTTTAAACCCTTGAGTGAAATGTCAGCAGAATTAAAAGCGCATTTGCGTTATCCGCGCGATTTATTCACGATTCAAATGAAAATTTACGCGAAATATCATCAAGCCAGCCCCGAACTTTTTTACGA
Organism: uncultured Methylomagnum sp.; assembly: GCA_964558865.1. Lineage (GTDB taxonomy): Bacteria > Pseudomonadota > Gammaproteobacteria > Methylococcales > Methylomonadaceae > UBA10906. Next base: position 8,760 of record CAZLGN010000030.1, on the reverse strand, counting down.
ACAAGCGGAAACGTGGGCGCAAGCGAATGTGCATGACAAGCCTGTTTCGCCTTATTATCAAACGATGGATTTTGGCGATTGCAATGGCATTGAAGAATTCAGCCTAATTAACGCGATGACCCCTGTGAATCGTAACAATTTAAGCATGGTCGGTATTGCCAGCACACTTGATAAAGTGAATTGCGGTGATGCCTACAAACCAGGTATTACGGTGTTTAAATTCGGCAAAGATGTTCAAGTTAATGGCCCAGAACAAATCGAAGCCTTGACGCAACAGCATCCTGAAATTTCACAACAATTTACGCTTTGGAATCAAAGTGGTTCAACGGTTGAAATGGGGCGTATCGTAATTTTACCGATGGGAAATACGATTTTGTATGTGCAACCGATTTACATTGCTTCGACTAAAAACAAAATGCCTGAACTCACACGAATTATTGTGTCGATTGGCAACGAAACCGTGATGGACACCACGTTGCATTCAGCGTTAGAACGTCTCAAAAACATTTTTATTAACAAAACTCGCGCCGTTGATACCGCCGCGTCAAAACATTAAAAGGATTTATTTGTGCAGAATGAACGCATTGCAGAATTAAAAAATACGGTTCAACAACTTTTAGACGAAGCCAAAGCACAAGGTGCAACAGCGGCGGAAGCGGGTTTGAGTGTGGACGATGGTTTGTCGGTCACAGCACGTTTAGGCGTAGTTGAAACGATTGAACATCATTGCAGCCAAGGTTTAGGCGTAACGGTGTATTTTGGACAACGCAAAGGGGCGGCAAGTACCACCGATTTATCGCCCGCATCGATAAAAGAAACCGTCAGCGCGGCGTGTAGCATTGCACATTATACCAGTGAAGACGAATTTTCAGGTTTGCCCGATGCCGATTTATTGGCAACTGAATTTCCTGATTTAGATTTGTATCATCCGTGGGATTTGTCGTCTGAAAAAGCGATTGCAATGGCGATTGAATGTGAAGATGCCGCCAGAAATTATCACGCTGAGATTAGTAATTCCGAAGGCGCGACGATTAGCACGCACAAAGGTTTAAGCGTGATGGGCAATAGTTTGGGCTTTTTACAAGCGCGTCAAAGTTCACGGCATTCGTTAAGTTGTTCCGTATTGGCGCAACGGGGCGACGATATGCAGCGGGATTATTGGTACAGCGTGGCACGAAATGCCGCCTTTTTAGAATTACCCAAAGAAGTCGGTGAAATTGCCGCAGAACGCACGCTTCGTCGTTTAGGCGGGCGCAGTTTGAGTCCGCGTCAATGTCCCGTTTTATTTAGTGCAGAAATTGCCAGCAGTTTGTTAGGTTCGTTTATTGGCGCGATTTCAGGCGGCAGTTTGTACCGCAAATCGACGTTTTTACTGGATGCGTTGAACACACAAATTTTCCCTTCATTTATTCACATTCACGAACAACCGCATTTAATTGGCGGCTTAGGCAGCGCAATGTATGACAGCGAAGGTGTGATGACGCGCCACCGTGATTTAGTGCGAGAGGGGATTTTACAAGATTACGTTTTAAGCACTTATTCTGCGCGAAAGTTAGGTTTAAAAAGTACAGGCAACGCGGGCGGCGTGCGAAATTTAACGCTTACGCCAACGGGTGGTGATTTTGAATCGATGTTGCAATTGCTCGGAACAGGTTTGCTGGTCACGGAATTGATGGGGCAGGGCGTGAAAATGATGACAGGCGATTATTCACGCGGCGCGGCGGGTTTTTGGGTTGAAAATGGTGTGATTCAATATCCCGTCGAAGAAATTACCATTGCAGGAAATTTAAAAGAAATGTTTAAAAACATTGTCGCGGTCGGTAACGATGTCGATTTGCGCGGTAACACGCGAACTGGCTCGATTTTGATTGAGCAATTATCGATTGCAGGCAACAACTAAATTCAGTTGAAAACGAAAAAAGCCAACTTTCGCTTATCGAAAGTTGGCTTTTTTGTGAGCAGCAAAAAATCAGCGATTTGCGTCTTTAATCCATTGTGCTAAACGAGTCGGCAATTCACTCGAAACTTGTTTCCAATGAAAATGCCATTGCCAATTTCCATGAGTTGTTCCTGGCGTATTCATTCGATTTGAACCATCCAATTCCAAAATATCTTGCATTGGTAAAATCGCCAAATTCGCGACAGAATCCAATGCACAACGCATCATGGCTTCAGTGATGTTTGCATTTTCGTCAATCGCCAAAATTTTACAAACAAAAGCGCGTTCTGTTTCATTCAAACTTTTTTCCCAGCCGATAGTGGTATCGTTATCGTGCGTTCCTGTATAAATGACGCTATTTTTTTCGTGATTTTCGGGCAAATACGGATTATCTGCTTCACCGCTAAAGGCGAATTGCATAATTTTCATACCTGGTAAATTAAATTTAGAGCGTAACGCATCAACTTCGGGCGTGATAATGCCCAAGTCTTCTGCCACCAATGACACATCGCTAAATTGAGCGGTAATAGCGGATAGCAAGCCTTCGCCCGCCGCTAAAACCCATTCACCATTGATTGCGGTTGGTTCAGTAGCAGGAATTTCCCACGCCGATTCCAAACCACGAAAATGGTCAATTCGCACAATATCAAATAACGTGGCTTGTGTTTGCATTCGTTCTAGCCACCAATCAAAACCGTTTGCGTGTAAATACACCCAATCGTAATGCGGATTTCCCCAACGTTGACCCGTTTCTGAAAAATAATCGGGGGGAACACCCGCCACGACCGACATATCACCTGAATCGTTCAATTTGAAAACATCCCGATTTGCCCAAACATCAGCACTATCGTAAGACACAAAAATCGGAATGTCGCCAAACATCAAAATGCCGCGTTCATTAGCATAAGTTTTTAATGCAGACCACTGTTTGAAAAAGATGTATTGTTCAAATTTGACGATTTTCATTGAAGCCTTCATGAAAAAACGCACGTCATTGATTGCTTCAATGTGACGATTTTTGTATTCGTCTGCCCAAGTATTCCAACTTGTTTGATTGAACTTCTGACGTAAAACCATGAATAACGCGAAATCATCCAGCCAATAATCATTGGCTTTACAAAATTCCTCAAAATCTGCCTTTTCAGTTGCTGTTGCTTGCGTTTGAAAACCTGTAAAGACTTTACTTAGCAGACAACCACGATGAAATGACGAATGACCACAAATTTCACATAATTCTCTTTCTGACAACCAGCCTTTTTCGACTAACGATTTGAAACAAATTAACGCAGGATTGCCTGCATGAGCGGAAAGTGATTGATACGGTGAACCATCTTCGTGCGTAATACCAAGCGGTAAAACTTGCCAAACGGTTGCACCGATACTTTTTAAAAAATCAACAAAATAATAAGCGTCTTGCCCTAAATTACGGCTGGGTAAAGACGTAATGTGTAACAAAACGCCCGCGCGGCGTTGATCTAAAACGGCTTTCATGTGTCAGATTCCTATTGTGGTTTTAGTGTTCAGTGCCTTGACGCATCGTGCCACCCATTGCAGGTGCGCCCGAACCTTGAGTGAACGAAAGGGCTAAATATCCTGGCGGATCTTCGCCGAGCAAATAATATAAATTCGCTAAATTCAAACGGAACTGCGTTTCAAAACTACTCACCGCATCACCAGGATTATAATCACCAAACCACCAAAACCAATCGGAACCTTCGCAAACAGCGAGTTGCAAGTCGGCTTTTTCACGCAAGCCAGGGTCAAGTTCTTGTGTTGCCATAACGCGATCAAACATTTTTTTCGCATCGCCCAACATATCCCAACCACGATTTTTATCGGTATCGCCAATCCACGTTGAAAATGTGCCATAAACCCAACTGCCCGCCACTAATTTGTTTAACGGTTTGGTGGCAACTTTATGTTTTACACACTCGGAATAAGTGGTTAATTGAATGCGAGGGTGATTTGATAAACGGCGATACAACGCACTCAAGAAATAAACGCCGTTTTCGGGGAAGTATTCCCAAGCATTTTCGCCATCCATAATAATCGAAACCACCGCATCAGGAATTTCGCGGTCTGCAATGTGTTCTAAATGATCGATTAAATTATTCACGGCATCGTCAGCGTGCCATTTTGAGTATTCAAAACCGATTAAATCCGACAATCCATCATCACGGAAAAAACAACGAATCTCGCTGCCTTTCAACTGAAATGGATGATAAATGCTTTCGGGACGCTCATTTTTAGCAAGATTCAAACTATTGCTTAACACTGCGCCACCACTTGCCGTCCATTCAAAACCAAATTCGTCTAGCATTTTAACGGTTTCGTCACTAATGCTACCTTCCGACGGCCAGCAACCTTTTGGCATAAAACCAAAGAAGCGTTTGAAGGTTTGCACGCCTTTTTCCAAATGCCATAACACACGTTCTTTGCCACCTGGATAGGCTTCTAATTCTGGCAAAGGCGCGTGTTTCATCGCTTCGTGAGTGGAGTTAATATCCAACAACAACGGCATAATCGGATGTGAATAGGGCGTAACCGATAATTCAATTTGACCTTTTTTTGCTAACGTTTTGTAACGTCCCAAAACGTGTGCAAGCTGATCTGCAATAATAATCAGCATTTCCAAACGGTCTTCAAATGTGTAATTGCTACCTTGAGCTAAAAGACGTTGCGCTCGTTTATCGCTTAATTTAACGGTTTCGCCTAGCCACGCTAAGTGATACCACATCAACAAATCGGCGATAAATTGGGCATTGGCATACTGCGTAATATCTTTTTCGATAAACAATTCTGCCGTTTCAGCCAAACGTTTAAATTGTGGATAGCGATTTATTTGACGTTCGCGATTGGCTTTCAAACAATCTTTAATTGTTTTTGACGAATTACTGACTAATTCAGAATCGTCTGCAAGTGCCGCCAATAATGAATCGGTGAACGGTGTTCGATCGTGCAAAAAGCAGCTAATTTGCCGTGCATATTCTTCGATTTGTTCAAGTAAAATCGGCGCGAAATTCACTACAACTTTCGCTTCTGGCGCGGCTTCCAAATGCGCGACCATATCGACATAATCTTTCATGACGTGCAAATACGTCCAAGGTAATTTGAATTCACCTGATTGCAAATCGCGGTACTCAGGTTGGTGCATGTGCCAGAAAATGACTAATTTCAACTTTTGTTTATCTAACATAATGTCTTCTCACGCCTAACATATCGGGGGTTACTAAAACGATACCGTTGGGGCTAACGTGATAACGTTCAGCGTCTTCTGCATGGTTTTCGCCAATAACTGTGCCTTCAGGAATATCACAGCCTTTTTCAAGAATCGCGCGAGTAATTCGGCAATGACGACCAATTACGACATCAGGCAAAATAATCGAGTCTTGCACGGTACTGTAAGAGTTCACGCGCACATTTGAAAATAATAACGAATGACGAACTGTCGCGCCCGAAACGACACAACCACCCGAAATCATTGAATCTATTGCCATACCGCGACGCTCTTCCTCGTCAAAAACAAATTTTGCAGGCGGCGTTTGCTCTTGATATGTCCAAATTGGCCATGTTTTATCGTACAAATTTAAATCGGGTTTTACGCCAATCAATTCCATGTTTGCTGCCCAATACGCATCAATCGTTCCTACATCGCGCCAATAACTTTGTGCGCCACTTTGTAAATCTAAGAACGGGTACGCATTAACAATGTGATCTTTGATAACGGCAGGAATAATATCGTGACCAAAATCATGCGTGGAGGTCTCGCTGTCGGCATCTTTAATCAACTGTTCAAACAAAAAATTGGCGTTAAAAATGTAAATGCCCATTGAAGCTAATGCGGTATCCGTCCGACCAGGCATTACGGGGGGATGTTCAGGTTTTTCAACAAATGCTTTCACGCGCCGATAATCATCTACGTCCATTACGCCGAAAGCGGTAGCTTCTTCGAGTGAAACTTCAATGCAGCCAATCGTTAAATCGGCACGCTTGGCAACGTGGTCAGCCAGCATTGCGCCATAATCCATTTTGTAAATGTGATCGCCAGCTAAAACTAAAATATGTTCGGGATTGCGACTGCGTAAAATGTCGATGTTTTGAAAAATAGCATCCGCTGTGCCGACATACCAAGAGTCTTCGCGGTGACGCTGTTGAGCAGGCATTAAATCGACGTATTCGCCGAATTCGCCACGCAAAAACCACCAGCCTTGTTGAATGTGGCGAATAAGGGAATCGGATTTGTATTGAGTGAGAACGCCAATTTTACGAATGCCCGAATTCATACAGTTTGAAAGCGGGAAATCGATAATGCGGAACTTACCACCGAACGGCACAGCAGGTTTTGCTCGCCAATCGGTCATATTTTTTAAGCGTGAGCCACGTCCACCAGCCAAAATCAGGGCAACGGTGTTGCGGGTGAGTTGACTGATGAAACGGTCTCGCGCTGGATCGTGTGATACTGGCATTTTTAAATCTCCGATGTTTTTTTATAGATACACAACTTTTTTTTTGTTTGCTACACTTCGCAAACATTATCCTACTACATTGAGGCTATTCCTAGTGAAAAAGCAATCACCTATTACGCTGGATTTCGATTCAGTCAAAATTGCTGCGGCGCAGCATCACAACCCTTTTTCTATTTTGGGACGACATCCGAAAGCGATTAAAGTTCATGTGCGACTGTATCTGCCTTATGCAGAAACGGTACATTTTACGCACAATAATGTTGCAATTCCGCGTATTGAAGGCACTGATTTTTTTGAATATATCGCAAAAAAAGGCGAATTGCCGTCGTCGCATTACCGAATTACTTGGGTAGATAAAGACGGCGTAAATCACGAAAACTACGACCCTTATGATTTTGGCGTACAGTTGCCAGCGTTCGATTTACATTTATTTGGCGAAGGCAAACATTGGCACATTTATCAGAAATTGGGCGCACATTTGCACACGGCAGATGGCATTAACGGCGTATTATTTGCTGTTTGGGCTCCAAATGCTGGTCGTGTCAGTGTCATCGGCGATTTCAATCGTTGGGATGGACGCTGTCATCCGATGCGGAGTTTGGGAGGCGGCGGCGTTTGGGAATTATTTATTCCTGAATTAAAAGCGGGCTGTTTTTATAAATTTGAATTGCTCAATCGTGCGAGTGGCGAGGTTTTGGTTAAAACCGATCCGTATGGACAGCAGTTTGAAAATCGCCCGAAAACGGCGGCAATGGTTGTGGGCAAAAATACGCACACTTGGCAAGATACAGAATGGATGGAAGCTCGCGTTCATCACGACTGGTTACACCAGCCAATGTCGATTTATGAAGTGCATTTAGGATCGTGGAAACGTGACGAACAAGGGCATTTTTTAAATTATCGTGAAATCGCGGTGCAATTGGTTGAATACGTTAAAAATTTAGGTTTTACACATATTGAATTATTGCCGATTACCGAGCATCCGCTTGATGATTCGTGGGGTTATCAAACGACGGGCTATTTTGCGCCGACCAGCCGTTTTGGTAACGCAGATGATTTCCGTTATTTCGTTGATTATTGTCATCAAAATGACATCGGGATTATTCTCGATTGGGTTCCAGCACATTTTCCGAAAGATAATTTTGCGTTGGCGCGTTTTGACGGCAGTGCGTTGTACGAACACGAAGATCCGCGCAAAGGTGAACATCGTGATTGGGGAACGTTGATTTACAATTTTGGACGCAATGAAGTTAAAAACTTTTTGTTAGCCAGTGCCGTTTTTTGGTTGGAAGAATTCCACCTTGACGGGTTGCGCGTTGATGCGGTTGCCTCGATGTTGTATTTAGATTATTCCCGCGAAGATGGCGATTGGGAGCCAAACTGTTACGGCGGTAATGAAAATTTAGAGGCCATCGACTTTTTACGCGAACTCAATACGATTACCCACCAGCAACAACCTGGCACGGTGATTATGGCGGAAGAATCGACTTCTTGGCCGCAAGTGACTCGCCCAACGTGGGCGGGTGGTTTAGGCTTTTCAATGAAGTGGAATATGGGTTGGATGCACGACGTATTGTCATACATGAAAGAAGATCCTATTCATCGCCAATATCATCACAATCAACTTACATTTGGAATGCTGTATGCGTTCACGGAGAATTTCACCTTACCGTTTTCACATGATGAAGTCGTTCACGGCAAAGGCTCTTTACTCAACAAAATGAAAGGCGATGAATGGCAGCGTTGCGCGAATTTACGTTTGCTTTATACCTTTATGTTCACTTACCCTGGCAAAAAATTGTTGTTTATGGGCTGTGAATTTGGGCAAGGTACAGAGTGGAATTTTCACAAAGCTCTTGATTGGTACGTTTTGGACTATCCGCATCACAGCGGCTTGCAGACATTGGTGAAAGATTTAAATCAGCTCTATAAAACTGAGCCAGCGTTGCACCGTCATGATTTTGAACAACGCGGTTTTGAGTGGATTGATTGCCACGATGTACAACAATCAATCTTGTGTTTCCAACGAATTCACGGTCAGTCTCATATTATCGTCATTTTAAATTTCACCCCTGTTGTGCGCGAAGATTATCGAATCGGCGTGCCAGATAAAGGGATTTATCGTGAAATTTTTAACTCCGATTCTGCGTATTACGCGGGGACAAATATGGGTAACGGCACCGTTGAATCTGAAGATACGCCTTGGATGAACCAGGATTATTCAATTTCTCTAACGTTGCCGCCTCTTGGCGCACTTATTTTAAAAATCTAAACATAGGTCGGGTTAGTTTAAGCAAATCGAAAAAGTAACCCGACTCGTTGATAATTGTGTCGGGTTACTTTCTACGATAGGGT
>CAZLGN010000029.1:6302-14745 GCA_964558865.1 uncultured Methylomagnum sp. | reverse complement strand
ATCAATCCGTTTGATACGTTACGCTGTGTTTTTGCAGGCTGAGTAGTTACAAATTAACCAAAACAGACGCAAGTAAAAAAATCAGCATTGCAATTGATTATGTTGATGCGCTGGGAAATCATGAAACCAAAACCAGCCCCGAAACCAACAAAGTTCAAGTCGGAATTGTGATTAACGGTTTTACGCCGAAAACAAAACCCGCGACGAAAGAGGGCGACAAAATTATTGGCGCGGCAAAAAATGACGAATTAGTTGGATTAGCAGGAAACGATACGTTACGCGGCGAAGCGGGCAATGACATTTTGAATGGCAATGAAGGTAATGATTTAATCGATGGTGGAAACGGCAACAACGAATTATACGGCGACGAAGGCAACGATACGTTAAACGGTGGCAGTGGTCATGATTTGTTAGAAGGCGGAAAAGGCGACGACAAACTTACAGGAAATGCAGGGAATGATACGCTAAATGGTGGCGTAGGCATTGACAAAATGGACGGCGGTGCAGGGGACGATTATTACATGGTCGATAATTCAAAAGATACCGTGACAGAAACCGATAAAAATTTAAAAACAGGTGGTAACGATACGATTGAAACCAGTTTAGACGGTTCTGTTTTGGGCAAAAATATCGAAAATTTAGTGTTATCAGGCATCAGAAATATCAACGGTTCAGGCAATGAATTAGCGAATATCATTACAGGAAATGTGGGCGATAACGTTTTAAACGGCGGCGTAGGTAACGATAAATTGATCGGCGGACGTGGCGCAGACCAATTAGATGGCGGTTTAGGAATCGATACCTTAATCGGTGGCGAAAACGATGACACTTATATTATTAACAATCTGGAAGACAAAATTATTGAAGAAAAAAAGGGCGGCGAAAATGACCAAATTATTTCTAGCGTCACGGTAGATTTAGGGCGTTTTGACAATATCGAAATTCTGACTTTATCCGCGATTAAAACAACCAAAGAATTAAACGGCATCGGCGATAATTTCGCCAATGTATTGCAAGAAAAAGAAGGCGGTATTTTTGCCAATGAATTTTTTGGTGCGGCTGGCAATGACACAATAAATGGTGAAGGCGGCAACGATACCTTAGACGGTGGCGCAGGAGATGACGTTTTAGATGGCGGTGAGGGAATCGATTTAGCTGTTTTTGCGGGCAATAAAGATGACTACGATATTAAGGCGAATGCCGATGTTGAAAATCAATTTGTTGTGAAATATGTTGGCAATGACGAAGCAATTTTAGACGGAACGGATTATTTGGATAACATTGAAATGGTGCGTTTTGCCGACGGCGATGCTCAAGGTATTGAACTTGTAGGAGTTGTTGTGTGAAATTCGTAGACCCAAAACCGACATTGCGTTTAAAAAAATGATTAAAAACTTTAAGGATTTCTTATGCCAACGATTAGCCAGTTTTACGGTATCGTCATTCAAATGTTTTGGAATGAACACGCGCCGCCACATTTTCACGCAACTTATGCGGAATACAAAGCCACTGTGAGCATCAAAGATCTATTATCTAGTCATTGAAAATGTGTCCAAATATATTTAAACGTGTAAATTACGAATATGAAAACTCAGATAGCGTTTAGCCACAAACTGAATCAAGGAAAATACCGCGCATTGCTTGAACAAGCAAAGCGTTTAGGCGTAATTCGCAGTGATGTTTGGCAACGTTTCGGCTCAGTGAAAGGTGTAGGATTGCGTGACAGAGCGATTCGAGATGCGTGGATTCGTGAAGGTCGTCAATTCAATGTTCCTGCGAATGCCTGGAAACAAACACTTGCGGATGCAATTGGAGACATCAAGGCAAATCGTGAAGCGGTAAAAGTAAAAGTCAGACAAGCAATTCGCCGTAGAACCAACGAAAGTACCGAACAAAAACGGTTTTACACCTTGTTGAAATCAGATAAATGGGCGGACGATACTTTTTTAAACCGTGTGATGCGAAAAGCTTGCCCTCGTGGACATAATCACACGCACAATCAAATCAATGTTCGCAGCGATGATTACACCGTTTTTACCTTGAAAAACAAAGTGTGGTTAAAAATTCCCAGTTTGGTCAAAGGCAAGCGGATTGCGATTCCCTTGAGTACCAATGTTGCGCCAAAAGGGAATTTACGGCTGATTTTACGGAACGACAAAATTGAAGTGCATTACGCAGTTGAAGTCATTAAAACCAACGATTGCGGTACACAAATAATTGGCGTGGATAAAGGATTTACCGAAGCCTTGACCGATTCTGATGGTGTGCATCATGGGACGAATTTAGGTGAGGTTTTAAGTAAAGAATCTGACCGCTTGAAATTGAAATATCAACGTCGTTACAAATTACAAGCGATTGCCAAGAAAAAACCACACGTTCAAAAACATAATTTAGGTCGTAAAAAGCTCGATAAACAAGCTGTTAAACATCAATCTGCCGTGAGAACGATTGTTCATCAAGCGGTTAATGCAGTGGTTAAAAAAGCGGCGGTGATAGTTTGCGAAGATTTGACCTCGCCCATTTCGGGCAAAAAGTTTAGTAAAAATGTATCACGTCGTTTGTCGTCTTGGACAAAAGGCGTGATTGCACAAGCTATTGAAAATGTATCTCACCGTAGAGGTTCTACGGTCGTTCATGTCAATGCGGCATATACCTCACAAATGGATTCTCGCAACGGGACGCTTTCGGGCAAACGAAGCGGGGATAAATTTTACTGTGAAGACGGGGTGGTATTGCAAGCGGATATGAATGCTGCACGAAACGTTTTAGCCAGATCACAAGACTCTGAGATAAGTCTATGGACACCTTACCAACAGGTAAAATCCATCTTGCTAAAACGGACTGAATGCCTACGGTTGAAACTGGTCAACCAGGACTCTAGTTGTAAGCCTTTCGGCTTATCAACAGAGAGCGAATTACTAAATGCGTATGTTTAGATACGTTTTTTGGAGCAGTTGTGCATTATGGAAGGCAATTTGCCAAGACGCGCCACACAATTGGTTTTAGATTGGACGGAGTTGCACCAAGCCGAATTGTTGGAAGATTGGGTTTGTGTTTAAGTAATCATCATCCCAAAGACATTTCACCGTTGAAATAATCGCTATGTACTGGGACATTTTAGAAATTCACGCCATCGCGCCACGAACATTGGCAGTGCTATTTGCAGATGGTTTACGCGGCACAATTTTTATCGATATTTCTTTTTGTACAGGGGTTTTTGACGTTTTAAAAGAGGATGCCATCGTTAGTCAGGCATTCCTCGAAAACGGTGTGGTCACTTGGGTAAATGGTCTCGACCTCGCACCAGATACGATGCACAAAGAAATTAAAAACAGTCCGAATCACTGTTATTGCTTGAAACGCTAAAAACGTTGCTCAGTTGAGCTGAAATTACGAAATAACGATTAAACCAAAACTTTTAACAAATTTAATCTGGAAAATAAAAATGCCCGAAGTCACAAGATTTTACGGAATAGTCGTTAAATTATTTTTTGGCGACCACCCACCGCCGCATTTCCACGTTGTTTATGGCGAATACAACGCGCTTTTCAATATCGAAACGTTGGAAATGATTGAAGGTGATTTGCCTAATCGCGCCAGTAAAATGGTTATCGAATGGGCAACTCGTTATCAAACCGAGTTGTTAGAAATGTGGACGACGCAGCAATTCAATAAACTTCCGCCGTTGATATGAAGCTACCTAAAATTATTGCTGTCAACGCAACAGAAAATCATCAGTTATTAGTTGAGTTTGAAAACAACGAAAAACGCCAATATGACGTGAAACCACTTTTAAAAAATCAAATGTTTATCGCGCTAGACAACATCGCTTTTTTTAAGAATGTCAAAGTTGAGCAAGGCGGTTATGCAGTAAGTTGGAATGATGACATTGATATTAGCGAATATGAATTATGGCAGAATGGTTTAATTATTAGCTAAACTAGCCACGCCGTAACAAATTAACAATTTTTCTTTTTCAAAACTTTGCTCAGTTGAGCTGAATTACGAAATAACAATTAGCAGAATTAACAACATTTTTTACACACTGGAAAAAATCCATGACTGCCACACTTGCTGAACTTGAAATGTTTATAACAAAATTGCCAGAGCGTGACGTTTGGCAACTTTCTAGTTGGTTACAAAATTATGTAAGTAACCAGCTTACACAATCCAAGACAACAATGATTACGCCACAAAATGATCTAACTGGCATAAAAGAACTTTTTAAACAGGCAAAAAGTCAGGTCATTGATCCCGCTATCGACATTGATGCGCTGGCGAATGAGATGATGGAATGATTTATTTCGATACCAATGTTTTGGTTCATTCGTTGGTGAATCAAAATGAGGTGAACATGAACTTAGCCCAAACACGCATTGAACACGCCATTAAAACCAATCAATTCATGATTTCACCGTTGGTTGTGCAAGAATTAGTGTTTGTGTTGTCTAAGTTGAAGTGCGACAAACGCTATATTTCAAAAGCCTGCCAGCACTTTTTGCCTTTTGTTCAGGGGGAAATTAACGCCAACGTTATCAAACAGGCAACAAAAATTGCTTGTGAACATGACTTGGGCAAAAGCATCAACGACGTGACGCATTTGGTTTTAGCGCAAATGCACGCCAAGAAATTAGTCACGTTTGATAGTGACTTTTTAGTGATGCAACAGTTTTCATCGATTCCAATTGAATGGCTTCGATAGCTGAAATTACGAAACAAAGATTAAACTAAATCACCATCGACACGCGGCTTATTCGGTTTTGCGCTAAACTAGCCACGCCGTAACAAATTAACAATTTTTCTTTTTTTCAAAACTTCTCGAGGACAAAATGAATCAAACAAAATTCACATTTTTAAGTAATTACACCGAATTAGAGGCAACCAGCGTTAACATTGGTTCCAACGTGTTGTATGTAACCGATGGTAAAAGCATCTATAGCGACCCAAAAGGATTAGCAACTGTTGATATTAGCAACCCTACGTTGCTAACACTCAAAACTTTTATTGACGGTGACAATGGCTCTTTTGTCGATGCCACTTTGGTTAATAACCTAGTCTATGCACTCAGTACAAGTGCAGGACTTTACATTTTGGACAGCAACAATCCTATAAAACCACAGTTAGACTCTGCCTATGTCAATTACAAAGATGACGCATATAGTCTAAGCGTCGTTGGTAATAAAGTTTATGTTGCTGGTGGTGCAAGTGGGTTTTCGATATTTGATGTCAGTAACTACAACATTTCTACTATCGCCACCTATGATGCCGCTGAAGTGAAAGATGTTGCTGTAGTGGGTAATGTCGCTTACTTAGCGATTGGAGAAAAGGGACTACAACTTGTTGACGTTACTGCACCCAATTTAGTTAGTAAAAATGATGAAACAACATCCGCTATATTGAAAACGTTACCTGTGTTTTCGACAATCGACACGGCTGGTTCTGCAACCAATGTAGAAATAAGTGGCAACATTGCTTATGTCGCAGATGGTTATAACGGTTTAGTTAGCATCGATGTCAGTACACCATCCAACCCAAAATTACTTGGAAGTTATGACACTTTGGGGTATTCAAACAATGTAACGATTAGCGGTAACAAAGCCTATGTCTCTGATTACGACAAAGGCGTGACCATCGTTGACATTAGTAATCCAAGTCAAATGCAGTTAATCGGCACCTACCAAACGTTAGGAAATGTGGTTGATACGGCTGTTAGCAATGGTGTTCTGTATATTGCAGAAGGTAAAAAAGGTGTTGAAGTCGTCAAAATGACAGAAATTGTTAATCCTGTGGGCAATGATTTACCTACTGGTTCAGTCACAATTTCTGGAAAAGTAGCACAAGGTCAAATGTTGACAGCCAGCAATACATTAGAAGACGTAGACGGTTTAGGTACAATCAGTTACCAATGGTTAAGTAACGGTAAAGTCATTACAGGCGCAACAAACAACACTTACACGCTTACACAAAATGAACTAGGTACAAACATCAGTGTCACAGCCAATTATGTTGATTTAGAAAATAACCGCGAAAGTGTGACCAGCAACAAAGCATTCGTTGACGCGCCAATTACCAACAACACAATTGAAGGAACTGCTGGCAGTGATAATTTGGTTGGAACAAATGATAAAGACTACATCATTGGAAAAGCTGCCAACGATGCTATAAATGGCGGTTCGGGTGATGATGTTATCGAGGGCGGACTTGGTAACGATGATTTAACTGGTGGTGCAGGTAACGATACTTTCGTTTATAAATCAATTGACGAATTTGTGAATGATACGATTACAGATTTTTCTGTTGGCGACATTATTGATTTATCGGCTATAAAAAACATTACTTTTTTTGATGCAGAGCCGCCCTCCACCATTAAGTATGGTGCTACCGATTTATTACCAGTAGCATGGAGCGGTAGCACTGGCGAGTACTTTTATGTTTATGGTGGTGAAAATTATGGAAAGATGTATTTCGACTATAAGCACCCTGTTTTTCTTGAACAAACAGCCCCGAATTCTGGACTTTTCAAAGCAATAGCAGGGGTTGATAACACCATCAATCAACCGCCGACGGGCAGTGTCACAATTTCTGGAATAGCAGCACAAAATGAAACCTTGATTGTTAGCAATACAATTTCTGATGCGAATGGTTTAGGCACTTTGAATTATCAATGGTTGAGTAATGATTTAGCGATTGGTGGCGCAACACAAACTACTTATGCCTTAACTCAGGCGGATGTAGGTAAAGCGATTAGTGTTAAAGCTAGTTATATCGATAGGTTGAATAATTTTGAAACGGTCACAAGTTCTAAAGTAACTGTCACTAACGTAAATGATTTGCCAACGGGTTCTGTTTTAATTACTGGCACTGCAAAACAAGGAGAAGTTTTAACCGCGTCTAATTCACTCGTCGATGCTGATGGTTTAGGCACAATTAGCTATCAGTGGTTAAGCAATGGTGCCGAAATTTCTGGCGCAAACCAACCGACTTATACTTTAGCAATCGGTGAAGTTGGCAAAGCTATCAGTGTTAAAGCGAGTTATATTGATTTGCAAAATACCACTGAAATTGTGATTAGTAGTTTGACAGCATTAGTTGCAGCTGTAACACCCGTTGTCCCAGTTATTAGTTCTAGCGATAGCACAATAATTACTCCCACTTTTAACGGCTTAACAAAAATCGGTGACACTAAAAACAACACGCTTATTGGCGCGGACAAAAACGACGACCTTTCAGGATTGGCGGGAAATGACACGTTACTCGGCAAAGCAGGAAACGACCGATTAAATGGCGGAGAAGGCAAAGACAGTTTAACGGGTGGACTAGGTTTCGACTCATTGACGGGAGAAATTGGTGCGGATAAATTCATTTTTACCAGCATCAAAGACGCGCCACTTTCACGCATTAACATTGAAATTATCACTGATTTCAACCACAAAGAAGGCGATAAAATCGACCTTTCTACTATCGATGCAAATGCGGACGTAGCAAAAAATCAAGTCTTCACAAAACCCACGATTGGCGCAGAATTTTCAGGTGAATTCGCCAAAGCGGGACAGTTATTTTTTGAAACCAGCACGCACATTTTATACGGTAACGTGAACAAAGATGGCGCGGCGGATTTTGCCATTCAACTCAACGGCGTGAGCAATTTAGTCGCCAGTGATTTTGTTTTGTAATTTGTGACAGTTGAAGGGCGTGATTTTTATCACGTCTTTTTTGTTTTTAACCGCCTTGGAATTATCATCATGAAATTCGCAGACCCCAAAACCGACATTGCGTTTAAAAAAATCTTCGGCAACGACCTACAGAAAGAACTTTTTATTCGGAGTATTTCATGAGACAAGTTGCCTCATTACAGTACGGCGTGATTTTTAAAAAAGCCTTTTCACAACTCGATGTTTTCAAAGCCTTTGTGAAAGACATCATCGGTATCGAACTGGAAATTGACAAAGTCGAAACCGAAAAATCATTCACTCAAAAAATCGGCAACATCAAAGTCGAATTTGATTTGTACGCTGAAGATTTAAAAAATCGGGTGATCGTCGAAATTCAACACCAAAATGGTTCGGATTATTACGACCGTTTTTTGCACTACCACTGCGTGGCATTACTTGAGCAGGCGGCAAATTACCGCAATTACAAACCCGATTTAACGGTTTATACGATTGTCGTTTTAACGTCGGCAGATAGGCATAAAACCGACGTAGCGGTAATTGATTTCGACCCAAAAGACCGTTACGGAAAATCGTTAGGCGAAATTCAACACAAAGTCATTTACCTCGCAGTGAAATATGTTGATGAAAATACGCCAGAGATTTATCGGGATTGGTTAAGTGCAATTAAAGAAAGTTTGACCGAACAAATCGATGAAACCCATTATCAACGTCCCGAATTGCAAACGGTCATTGATTCCATTGCCAAAAATCTCGTTTCGGACGAAGAAAAA
>CAZLGN010000029.1:0-6292 GCA_964558865.1 uncultured Methylomagnum sp. | reverse complement strand
GGATGATTGAAGAATACAATTTTGAAAATGATAAGAAAAAGCGGTTTGAAGAGGGTGAAGAATCAGGGAAACTTAAAGAAAAACTCGCTATCGCAAAAGGAATGTTAGCTAAGAACCTTGATTTAGAAACCATTGCCGAATTAACAGGCTTAACTCATGATGAAATTCAAAACTTACCAGGATCAGGAGTGAGCTTATGAGCAAATTAAATTTAGGCTACGTTTTGACTATTGCCGCCACGTTAAATCTAACGTCTTGCAGCACAACGCCTGAACGTGAAATAACGACGATTCCCGAAACGAAAGAAATCACGCCGCCTGTGCAAGTTGAACCTGTGCGTCCGATTATCAAACCGACGTTGCCCGAAACCATTAAACCCGCATTACCGACACAAACAACACCACTTTCAATCAATGAAAACGTTAAAGGTTTTGTTAAAAGAATGGTGGCAAAACACCATTTTAACGAACAGGATTTAACGGAACTTTTGCAATCGGCGGTGATTAAAGACGGTATTTTGAAACAAATTTCGTCGCCGTCCGAAGGCTTACCGTGGCACAAATACCGCAAAATTTTCCTTACTGAAGCGCGAATTGAAGGTGGAGTGAAATTTTGGCGTGAAAACGCGCAAGCCTTAGCAACTGTTTCAGAACAAACGGGCGTTGCACCTGAAATCATTGTCGCAATTATCGGTGTTGAAACGGGTTACGGTAAAAATATGGGCAATCATCGTGTACTCGATGCGCTGGCAACTTTGGCGTTTGCCTATCCGCCACGCAGTCCTTTTTTTACCAGTGAACTTGAACAATTTTTACTACTTTGCCGCGAAGAACATAAAGACCCACGCGAACCGCTTGGCTCTTACGCAGGCGCAATGGGTTATCCACAGTTTATGCCGAGCAGTTTTCGTTCATTAGCGAAAGATTTTGAACACGATGGATACCGCGATATTTGGAAAAATCCCCGTGATGCGATTGCGAGCGTGGCGAATTATTTTCAAAAAAATGGCTGGCAACACGGACAAGGCGTTGCAATTCGCGCCGAAGCAATTGGAATGCACTACCAGCCTTTTTTGAGCAAAGATTTACACCCGAATACTAGCCTCGGACAATTGAACCAAGTTGGCGTAAATCCCATTGAAAATTTACCAACCAATACCATTGTGAAATTGGTCGCACTTAAACAAGTGGACAGTGACGAATTGTGGCTAGGTCTGCATAATTTTTATGTGATTACTCGTTACAATCACAGTCCATTATATGCAATGGCGGCACACCAATTAAGCCAAGAAATAAAGCAACGTCGATAACTTTGGTATCATAGGCATGATTCGATGACTTGAGCATCGATGCTTTCATAATAATAATTTTTAAGACTTTAGGAGCTTTTACCATGAAAAAAATAACGACACCGTTTGCTGTTGCGATGGGCGCAGCGTTAATTTCAAGTCTTGCTGCAACCGCTGTGAATGCTGAAACAAATCCATTTGGCGCAACAGAATTGTCGTCAGGTTATATGCAACTCGCCGCAGCTGAAATGGCGTGCGGCGCAAACATGAAAATGGAAACACCGAAAACCGCTGAAGGTGCGTGTGCAGGTAAAAAATCGGCGACCAGCGCAAAAGCCCCCGAAGGCAAATGCGGCGATATGATGGACGGCGATAAAATGAAAAAAGGCATGGAATCATCCTGTGGCGCGATGATGAAAGGCAAAGAAGGTTCATGCGGTGAAATGCACGGCGCAATGATGAAAGAAGGTGCGTGCGGCGGCATGATGGCGGGAATGGGCGACATGAAAGGCAAAGAAGGCTCATGTGGCGCACAATGCCAAGACAATATGAAAAATTGCCCCGATGCTAAAAACAAAGAAGGCGCGTGTGGTGCAAAAATGCAAGGCTGCGGCGAAGACATGAAAGGCTGCGGCGAAATGACGAAAGGCAAAGACGGTGCCTGTGGCGCGTCGATGGGTGGCGTTAAAGCAAGTCCTGGCAAAGCCCTAGATAACTCACCGTTATACGACGTTCATCCCCCTAAAAAATAATCGAGAATTCAACATGAAAAAATTCACAACGTCGTTAGCCGTTAGTGCCGCGTTAATTTCTGGCGTTGCCAGTGCAGAGGTTAATCCATTTGGTGCCGCTGAATTACCCGCTTCGGGTTATTTGCAATTGGCAGAAGCGGAAATGAAATGCGGTGGGAACATGAAAATGGACGCGCCTCAAGCTGCCGCTGAAAAAGCCGTTACTGACACAAAAACGGAAGCTACAAAAGCCGCTGAAGATAAAGCGACTAATGCTGTAAAAGCCGCTACACCTGGAATTCCAGCTGTTCCGACAATGAAACACTAATTTTTTAATTTGATTGCGAAAGGCTTTGCTGATGAGTCGGCAAAGTCTTTTTTAATGACCAAAAGTGACATGACTACACAAATTTCTGCTGTTTCTGAACGCACGGCTGTTTCATTAAAAACGCTAATCGATTTAGTACGTCCCGCCGTTGGCTTAACATTTCATCATCGTAAAATTCGCGCCAAACAAAGTGGCGGTTATATTTCCCGTTTCAAAGGACGCGGAATGGAATTTGACGAAACACGTTTATATCAAGCAGGCGATGATATTCGCAGCATCGATTGGCGTGTTACGGCACGAACGGGTAAAACACACACCAAAATTTTCCGTGAAGAACGCGAACGCCCTGTTTTTATTTCGGTTGATTGTCGCGCCACCATGCAATTTGCCACACGCGGCGTATTTAAATCTGTGTTAGCCACAAAAATTGCCGCCTTATTGGCGTGGACAGCACACCATCACGGCGATCGAATCGGTGGGCAATTATTTTTTGACGATTGTTGCCACGAATTAAAACCCGCTTGCGGCAAACAATCGGTGTTACATTTTTTGAATGCGCTAGTGAATTCAAAATCAAATGCTGAAAACTTAGCCATTGATTTAGAAGCGGTATTAAATCGCTTATTTCATCATGCTCGACCTGGAAGTTTGGTGTATTTAATTAGCGATTTTCGTGGTTTAACCGCTTATACAGAAACCCTTTTAGCCAAACTCGCCAAGCATTGCGATGTGGTTTTGATATTTGTTTATGACGAACTCGAACAGCATTTGCCAACAAATGGACAATACCGTTTTAGTCAAAATGGGCAAGATGTGATTATCGATGCCAACGCGAAACAATCGCGCGATTATCAGCAACGTTTTTTAGCGAAACAACAGCATTTGCAAGACTTAGCCAAACAACGAAATATGATTTTTATCCCCGTCAATACCCAAGCCGACCCATTGGCTTGTTTGAAAATTTAATCTTTCGCCATGCCGCCGATTCAAGATTTACCAATTCGAGATATACATTTACCCGAAGCCATTGGTTGGTTTCCGCCTGCGATTGGCTGGTGGTTAATCGCTATTTTTGTGCCGATTACCAGTTATTTTTTGATTGCGCTGATTCAACGGCTATTTCAAAAAACAGCGATTAAAACGGCAAAAAAATTACTTAAACAATTACAAAATAATGATTCGATAACGCCATTAGAAAAAGTCCGTGAATTATCGATATTACTGCGCCGCGTCGCGGTAAATCGTGATTCAGAAACAAACATTGCTGGATTAACAGGACGGGCTTGGTTAGATTATTTAGATAGTTCACTCAAAAATGCACCGTTTAAAAATGGCATTGGACGCTGTTTAGCCGCCGCGCCGTATCAAAAAGAATTACCGCCTGATGTAGATTTGAGCGCGTTATTTCAACTCGCGCAAACATGGTTGAATGCTCAAAATTCAAACACTTCTCGACACAAAAAAAAGACATGATTCATCTACATTTGGCGTGGTTACTCACGCTACTTCCGTTGCCTTTTCTAATTTATTGGCTCGCACCTGCAAAACTGAACGCCAATCAAAGTGCGTTGCGCGTGCCTTTTTTAGCGGATTTTGAGCAAAAACAAACCGTTAAAATTTCAGCTCCAAAACGCACCCGTTTATATTTAGCGGCGTTAGCGTGGAGTTTTTTGGTTTTTGCCGCCGCGCGTCCACAATGGTTAGGTGAACCGATAGAACAAGCGATGAATGGACGTGATTTAATGTTAGCGGTTGATTTATCGGCGAGTATGCAAGAACAGGATTTTATTTTAAATAAGCAATCCGTCGATCGTTTAACCGCCATCAAAGCGATTGCAACCGAATTTATTAACCGACGTGTGGGCGATAGAATTGGATTGATTTTGTTTGGTTCGCAAGCCTATTTACAAACACCGCTTACCTTTGACCGAAAAACTGTGGCGACGCTTTTGGACGAATCGGCAATTGGTTTAGCGGGTGATAATACGGCAATTGGCGATGCGATTGGTTTAGCCGTAAAACGCTTGCGAAATGAATCACAAAATAGTCGAGTATTGATTTTGTTAACGGATGGCGCAAATACAGCGGGCGAAGTTTCACCATTAAAAGCGGCGGAACTTGCTGTTGCAAACCATTTGAAAATTTACACAATTGGCATTGGTGCAGATGAAATGTTGGTGGGTGGATTTTTTGGTTATCGCAAAGTCAATCCTTCTGCGGATATTGATGAAGGGACGTTAATCAAAGTCGCTGAAAGCACGGGCGGTAGTTATTATCGCGCCAAAAACTTGGACGAATTAAACAACATTTATATGCGTCTCGATGAACTGGAACCTGTTGAAAAAGATAAACAGTATTTTCGCCCAAAACGGGAATTGTATTTTATTCCGTTGGCAATCGCGTTAGCGTTGGCGGGTTTGTTGAGTTGGAGAAAAGCGTCATGATGGAATTTCTGACAAACTTTCATTTTTTAAAACCGTATGCGTTTTTGGCTTTGATTCCGCTGATTTACTTAGCGATTAAAAATTATCGTCATGGTTCTAGTTCTACGGCACATTGGACAAAAGTTTGCGACCGTGAATTATTGCCGTATTTGTTAGAAAAAAGCAGCGGGAAAAATTCAGCGTTCACATTTTGGCTAGGAAGTTTTATGGCATTTGCCGCGATTTTCGCCCTCGCCGCGCCGACGTGGCAACGTTTGCCCGCCCCAGCTTTTCGCAACAATTCTGCATTAGTTATTGCGTTGAATTTATCGGAATCGATGAATGCCGAAGACGTAAAACCGAGTCGTTTAATTCGAGCGCGTTATAAAATCGCGGATTTACTCGCCCAACGAAAAGACGGACAAACGGCGTTATTAGTTTATTCGGGTGCCGCTTTTACCGTTACGCCTTTAACTAACGATATTGAAACCATTCATAGTCAATTAGAAGCCTTAACCACAGACATCATGCCGAGTTCGGGTAATAATCCTGTTATAGGTTTAGAAAAAGCCGTCGAACTTTTGAAACAAACGGGTTCAGCACAAGGGCATATTTTACTTATTACCGACAGTGCAGAATCCTCTCAAACTGTGCCGTTTGCAAAAAAATTGGGCGCGTTTCAATTATCCATTTTAGGCGTGGGAACAAATGAAGGTGCGCCAATTGCGTTGCCCGAAGGCGGTTTTGCGAAAGATGAATCAGGACAAATTCTCGTCCCAAAATTACAAATAGCGGAATTGAGCGAACTTGCGGCGACAGGCAATGGACGATTTCAAATCATGACTGCTGACGATAGCGATGTGAAAAATTTATTGCGAACCTTTGACACACCATTGACGCAATCGCCCGCTGACAAAACGACTTTTTTTCTTGAACAGTGGGAAGACAATGGCGCGTGGTTGATTTTGCTGATTTTACCGTGGGCAGCGTGGCAATTTCGGAAAGGGGCGTTTTATTTGGCGATTCTGTTTTTATTGCCGTTGCCAAAAAATAGTTATGCGTTTGAGTGGCAAAATTTATGGAAAACGCCCGATCAACAAGCACAACGCGCTTACGATAAACAGCAATTTTCGCAAGCGGCAGAAAAATTTGAAAATCCAGACTGGAAAGCCGCCGCGCAATATAAATCGGGGAATTTCGATAAAGCAACTGAACAATTTCAACAATCGAATAATTTTTACAATCAAGGCAACGCGCTAGCAAAAAAAGGGCAATTAGCCGAAGCGTTAGCCGCTTACGAACAAGCAGTAAAAGAAAATCCTTATGACCAAGACGCGAAATTTAACAAAGAAATCGTCGCAAAGGAATTAGAAAAACAAAAACAGAACCAAGGCGATAAACCGCAAGATTCGCAAAAGTCTGAACCGAAAGAAAACGAAAAATCAGATAAAGAATCGCAAGAAAAAGAAGGCGAAAACAAAGAATCGGAATCCAAACCCGCTCAAAAAGACGAACACAAAGC
>CAZLGN010000028.1:0-14818 GCA_964558865.1 uncultured Methylomagnum sp. | reverse complement strand
AACTCAGCACTCTAAAAACTGTCCCGAATGCGCTGTGGGAACGCAGCATGATTCGAGGTAAATTCATCTTTTTGACCGATGAAATCATTTTGATTTATTCGGGCGCGGGGACTGAAAATGCGCGTAAAGCTGCCGAATTAGCGGTTTCAAAAGGTGCGACAAAATTGATGAGTTGGGGTTGCGCGGCGGCGTTAAGTCCCGATTTAAAAATGGGCGATTTGGTTTTAGCCGATAGTTTATTGAATAGCGACGGCTTCGAAATGCCAGTTAATGCAACGTGGCATCAACACGCAAAAACGGTTTTAGGTTCAGAAGTCGCCGCGTATAAAGGTGCGTTGTTTAATAGCAATGAAATCGTTTCAACCGCTAGCGCGAAACAAGAAATTTTCACAAAAACGGGCGCGATTGCGCTCGATATGGAAAGTGGCGCGATTGCTCAAGTTGCTCATCATTACGCGCTGCCATTTTTAGCGATTCGGGCAATTGCTGACCCCTCTACAATGGATTTACCTAACGCCGTTTTAAAAGCATTGAATGAAAATGGCGAAGTCGAAATCACCAAAATCATTGCGTCACTCGTTTTTAACCCTAAAGAAATTCCACATTTAATTCAACTCGGGCAGTATTTTCAGCTCGCCAAAAAGACACTTTCAACCGTTGCCCAACAATTACCCAACATTATTGCATTTTGATTCGCCTGCCGAGATTCGGTGTCGAGCATTATTTCAAACGGTAGAACGTGTTAGAATTCAACCTCTTCAATTTCATAAAAGGTAACAAATGAAAGCGCAAATTGGTTTAATTGGTTTAGCGGTAATGGGGCAAAACTTAGTTCTCAATATGAACGATCATGGTTTTAAAGTGTCTGTTTTCAATCGCACAACGAGTGTAGTGGATGAATTTTTAAACGATGCGGCAAAAGGCACAAATGTTATCGGTACACATTCATTAGAAGAATTTGTTGAAAGTATACAAACACCGCGTGTTGTGATGTTAATGGTGAAAGCGGGTGACGTAGTGGATCAATATATTGACAAATTGATTCCCTTATTGTCGAAAGGCGACATCATTGTTGATGGGGGTAATTCGTTATATACCGATACTAACCGTCGTACAGCGACACTAGCCGAACAGGGTTTAAATTTTATTGGCACGGGCGTTTCAGGCGGTGAAGAAGGCGCGAGAAATGGACCGTCGATTATGCCTGGAGGAAATCCTGCTGCATGGGCAACTGTAAAACCAATTTTTCAAGCGATTAGCGCACAAGTTGACGGAGAGCCTTGCTGTAATTGGGTTGGCGATAAAGGCGCAGGGCATTATGTGAAAATGGTTCACAACGGCATTGAATACGGCGATATGCAGTTAATTTGTGAAGCCTACCAATTACTTTCAGAAGGATTAGGTTTAAATGCTGACGAATTGCATGCAGTTTTCACTGAATGGAATCAAGGCGAATTGGGGTCATATTTAATTGAAATTACCAAAGAAATTTTTGCTTATAAAGAGGCTGATGGTTCGCCATTAGTTGAGAAAGTTTTAGATACAGCTGGACAAAAAGGCACTGGAAAATGGACAGCAATTAACGCGCTAGATTTAGGCATGCCATTAACGTTAATTGGTGAAGCGGTATTTGCACGTTGTTTGTCGGCACAAAAAGATGAGCGCGTTCGTGCGGCGGTACGATTACCAAAAATACACGCAGTTTTTTCAGGCGACAAAGCCGCGATGATTCAAGCGATTGGTGATGCGTTGTATGCTGCGAAATTGATTTCTTACGCGCAAGGTTTCCGTTTGATGCGTGAAGCGTCGAAAGAATACGGTTTTGAGTTAAATTACGGTGATATTGCGTTGATGTGGCGCGGTGGCTGTATTATTCGTAGCCAATTCTTAAACAATATCAAACAGGCTTATAACAAAACGCCTGATTTAGAGAATTTGTTGTTAGACGATTTCTTTGTCGCAGCGATGCAAAAAGCGGATGCGGGTTGGCGTAAAGCGGTTGTTTTAGGCATTGAATTATCGATTCCAACACCGACATTCTCTTCAGCATTGGCGTATTTTGATGGTTATCGTTCTGCGAAATTGCCAGCGAATTTGTTGCAAGCGCAGCGTGATTATTTTGGCGCACACACTTACGAACGTATTGATGCAGAACGTGGTAAGTTTTTCCACTCTGATTGGACGGGGCAGGGCGGTAATGTTTCGGCAACAACGTACACGGTTTAATCAATAAAAACTTTTGTGCCGACAGGAATGCGATTGAATAAATCCAGAATGTCGGCATTTTTCATTCTAATGCAGCCGTGTGATTCAGGTTTTCCGTTAATTAAATCATCTGGGCAACCATGAATGTAAATGTAACGTGAAGCGGTGTGAACATTTCCATAACGATTTTTTCCAGATTCCAAGCCATCCAACCACAAAATTCTCGTTAAAATCCAATCCCGTTCGGGATAATCTTCAACTAATTCAATGTTATAAATTTCTCCAGTAGGTCGTCTACCAACAAAAACACTATTTAATGGTTGTGATGTACCAATTTTTGCCCGAATGCAGTGCCAACCGCGAGGAGTGCATTCACTGCCTTTAGTTTCGCCAATGCCATTTTTAGCCGTTGAAACAGGGTAACTTTTTGTAATTTTTGAATTTATTCTAATTTCGAGCTGTTGGTTTTGTGTTGAAATATGCAAAAAAATGTTGGAATTCATGCAAAATAATCGCTAAAAATTAATAACTGTGTATAATGTACCACATATTGCTGGTGTAGCTCAGTTGGTAGAGCAGCTGATTTGTAATCAGCCGGTCAGGAGTTCGAATCCCCTCACTAGCTCCAAAAAAATTTTAAGCCTTGTGGTGTTTATCATCACAAGGCTTTTTTTGGGGTTGGATTTTGTAAACTCATGGCTAACTATATCGACGTTTAAGTTGATTTAAAAATAAATGAAATCTGAATAACCTAGCTTGGATTGGTGACATTAATTTCCCTGTCCATTTTGAGCCTCGTTGCAAATAATATCGCGCAAAAACCTTTGTACTAATTCCCCATTTATTCAGAAATATACGCGAACCATTTACTTTAAACGTTAATTTTCCCGTTGACTTTGACATAAAATGATAAACCCGACTTTTGCCCACGCCTTTAAAATCTCGCACGCCGACTTGCCATAATTTCATAATAAAATCAGGATCGGAATACATTCCAGGTGAAAATTCGATACTGTAACCACCCACCATATCCCACAACAATATCGGTACAACGCATGGTGGCCAGGTCGAACCTTGCCAATCATCTTTTTCGGGCGCATTGAAATTAGCTAACAACGCGACCTCTTCAAAATTGTCAGGATGTGAACCAAAATTAAGTGGTGCAATCGTACACGCATTTCCCGTATCACGCGGTTCAATCATTGTTGCCGATAAGAAAAAAAACGGAGAATCTTGTTTTTTAATTTCTTCATTTAACCAATAATCCCAATCTGGGCAAGCGTACATATCATCATTGAAATACACTAAATAATCTGTTGTTGCCAATGTTCGCGCCACATTCATTGCGTAACAAATTCCAATGTTGGTTTCGGAATAACTAAAATCTAAATTAGCTTGTTCCAGCCATTCACGCGAACCGTCGTTACCTTCGTTTAAATGAACAATGATTTGGTGTTGAAAATGCGAATTTTTTTGCAGACTTTCAATGCACGTTTTCAAGAAGATTAAATTGTTCCAACTTGGAATCACAATCGAAAATAGTGCATTTTCAATTGGATTTTTACTTCGATGAAATAAAATCGTAGGTGTATTCAACAGAAAAAGAGTGTTGTTCATAAAAATAATCGGGTAAATTGACTGTTTTTCATAGTTCGTAATGCCATGTTATTTAATTCCTATATATTTATTTTTGGCTTTTTGCCTGTTGTTTTAGTCGGATTCTGTCAAATCGGACGTGCCAACCGTGAATTTGTACTACTTTGGCTTGCCGTGGCATCATTATTTTTTTACGGATGGTGGAATGTTAAATTTGTAAGTTTATTACTGTTTTCGATTAGTTTTAATTACAACATCGGCAAATATCTTGGGCAGCACGAAACCAAAAGAAACGTGTTAATTAGCTCAATTATCTCAAATTTAATACTACTCGCTTACTTCAAATACGCGAATTTTTTTCTCGAAAATTTCAATTTTTTTACAGGAAACAGCTTCTCATTGGGTGAAATTATATTACCATTAGGAATCTCGTTTTTCACTTTCACACAAATTGCTTTCTTAGTCGATAGTTATCACGGTAAAGTTAAAGAATATAACTTTATCAATTACACACTATTTGTCACTTATTTCCCCCATTTAATCGCAGGTCCCGTGTTACATCATACAGAGATGATGCCGCAATTTACCGAGCCAAATATTAACAAAATAAAATGGGACAATATCGCCGTTGGGTTAACCGTTTTTATTTTAGGTTTAGCCAAAAAAGTTTTGCTCGCTGATACGTTTGCCGATTTTTCTACACCAATTTTTGAAGCGGTGAAATCTGGCGGTTCGCCAATGTTATTCGAAGCCTGGATTGGTACATTGTCTTACAGCCTACAATTATATTTCGATTTTTCCGCGTATTCAGATATGGCAATTGGTCTGTCATTGATGTTCAACGTGCGTTTGCCAATTAACTTCAATTCGCCGTATCAAGCGACTAGCATTATTGATTTTTGGCAACGTTGGCATATTACGCTTTCACGGTTTTTGCGTGATTATTTGTATATTCCACTGGGTGGAAATCGTCATGGTAACACGCGCCGATATTTAAATTTAATGTTGACCATGTTGTTAGGTGGTTTATGGCACGGTGCGGGTTGGACGTTCATTATCTGGGGCGGATTGCACGGCAGTTATTTAATTATCAATCATGCCTGGCGAGGTTTAAAAGTGCGTCAAGGTTGGCAAAATGGCGGACGTGGTGCGATATTTTTTGCCAAAACAGTTACCTTTTTAGCGGTTGTCATAGGTTGGGTATTTTTTCGCGCTGAAAATATTGATATGGCAATGCGTATCCTCAACGGCATGATAGGGTTAAACGGTTGTTCGTTTTCAGAGAAATTAGAAATTTCACGTTTAGGGAAATTTTTAAAACCCTTAGGGACACAATTTTTAGGTACGACAACGCTAACAGAAGTTAAATCAGGCGATGCGTTTAGTCAGTTATTCGTTGGTTTATTGATTGTGTTTAACTTGCCGAACTTACCACAGATTATGGCAAATTATCGTATTGCATTATCTGAGACGGATGTTGAAAAACCGCGTTATCTAGTTTGGACTCCGTCGATATTGAATGCGCTAATTATTTTAATTATCGGTTTTTTAATGCTGGTAAATTTATATCGTCCATCGCCATTTTTGTATTTTCAATTTTGAGACACTATGAAATTTTTGATTACTGACGTGAATTACAAAAAATACTCCGCAATCGTCATAGTCCCATTGCTGATAGTCGCTGTTTTTATATGGCGAATGCAAATGGTATTTGAACCATTAGAAGGTGATTTAACCCGCATGGGTTTTTTGTCAGAGAAAGATTTTGGTTGGCGAAAAGAACAACCAAAAATTTCGGCTGATCAATTAAAAAGTGTGCCACTAAATGAAGCAGACATTTTAGTTCTGGGGGATTCTTTTTCGGTGGGTTTAATTTGGCAAATTCGATTGAAAGAACAGGGTTTAAAACATAGTTTTGTTTCATGGAAATTTAAACCATGTGAAAATTTGGGAGACGCGCTACGAAATGCTGGTTTTAAAGGGCATTACGTTGTTTTTGAAAGTATCGAAAATTTGTTTTCGGAACGTATGGCGATTCATTGTCAAAAAACGGATATGGAATTATTAACTACGAAACATGAAGTTTTTGCTGCCAACATCCCACATTCCACGCGTTCAAACTTAAAAAATGAAACGCCGCTCGGCGGTTTGTGGATGATAAAAGCGACGTTCAATAAAATTTGGCTAACGTACTCGAAAATGGATAAAAACGACATTATCAATTTTGGAAAATCGAGACTAGCAAAAGTTGAAAACGGTTGTGCGTTGTTTAGCCACAAAGCCTGTGAATATGGATTATTTTATCATCGCGATTTTAATGGAGAATCTTTTGAATATCTCGATAACGTTCTCGCGCTGAATCAAAGTTTGGTTGCTCAAAATATCCAACCGATTTGGTTGTTAATTCCCAATAAATCAACTATTTATTTGCCAGACGAATTTTCTCGCCATATTTATGCACCAAAAAATTGGGCGTTATTTGAACAACATCAGGAATTGCTTGCGCCGAATTTAAAGCGTTATTTTGTTGAACAAAGCCGAATTGAGCAGGATTTTTATCGTCCGAATGATACACATTTAAGTACGCTAGGATTTTTGTTTTTAGGCGATTTAGTCGTTGAACAATTAAAACGGCAAAACTAATTTTTTTGTAATTCCCAAAGTTTTAGATATTTGTAAAACGTGGTTTCGCTGCTGTAAATCGCTAGCATTAAACCGTGTGAACCATCTAAAAAACCACGTCGTAAAACGTATGCACGAACAAACGTCCAAAGTCCTTTTAAAATAGCTTTCGACAACGATGATTTTATGCTTTTTTCATAAAGCAGCTTTGCGCCTAATGTTGAATAGGAATCCATTTTGCGTAAAACCTCGGCTAAATCGGTATATGAATCGTGCAAAATCGGTGATTTCAAGAAGCCGATTTCACCTTTGACATTTACCCGTTCATGGACAACCGCATTGCTAAATTCACTTTCAGCACGACGAAACAAACGTAAATGATAGTCAGGATACCAGCCGCCGTAACGAATTTGTTTGCCGCAAAAATTTGATAAAAAAGGAATTTGGTAGCCGTTGTATTTTGTCGATAGCATTGCGTTTTCAATTTCAGTGCGTAATTCAGACGTAACTGTTTCGTCAGCATCAATCGATAACACCCAATCTCCTGTCACTTTGTTCAATGCACGTTGTTTTTGAACCCCAAAACCTTGCCAATCGACATCAAAAACATTCGCTGTAAATTGGCGACAAATCGCTACCGTATTGTCTGTACTATCCGAATCTAATACGATAATTTCGTCTGTCCATTTCACCGATTCCAAACATTTTGCAATGTGAGATTCTTCGTTTTTGGTGATGATAATGACTGAAAGCATTTTATTTTTTCGCCTGTAATTCCCATAACAAATGAGTAAAACGCCACGGATTGATTAAGCGATATTTCAAGTTATACAAAAACTTTTCTGTTGATTTTTCGGCTGTAAATGCCATTTTAGGAATCACAAATTCGGTGCGTAAAATCTCGAATTGCCCTTTGAAACCGTACATTTTTGCCGCTGCATCTTCACCACAAAAATACTCATGCGTTTTTCGAGTGATAATGTTGACATGTGTAGGATCTTGAAACGCTGCCGCTGATGGATAAGCAGGCGTAACAGCGTAAAAAACACCGTTAGGTTTCAATACGCGCCACACTTCGTCCATCAATTCAATAAAAGGCAAACGAGTCGTTTCGCCTTTTGGCAAAATGCGCGGAATATGCTCAATGAAATCAAATGCAGTCACATAATCAAACGTATTATTCTCAAATGGAATCGGTTCTAACGCTAAATTTGCGCGGCGATAGGTTGCATTTTCGATGTCGTGCGTGTCTAAATCAATACCGTATAATTCTTCACAAAAATAGGGATTACGCGGACGATTGTTACAGCCTAAATCTAAAGATTTTTTAGTCATAATTGAATTTTTAAATGGATTAACGCCAGACAAATTTGCCATCAATTCGATTACCGAACAGTGACATTTCGTATTGTTGAATTTCTTGTTGATAAAAGGCTTTTTGTTGATTGATTCGCGCCATTCGATTGAGTTTTCGTTGTAACCAATTTTGTTGTAATAAACGTAAATAAATGTGCCGTTCACCCAATTCTTGTTTTTGATTTAAATTTTGTTCCCGTTTCATTGCTGTTTGCGTTATTGAGCCGTAATGATGTAGCCAAACGTTACCTGTTATACCGACAGCGATATTTGAGCGTTTTAATTCGCTAAAAAAGAGTGAATCTTCATAACCCAATAATTTCGGCACTGCTTGAAAATAACCCACATCCAGCCAAACTGAATTGTGAACAGCAAAACAAACCGCATGAAAATCGCCAGTTCGTAAAACATTCTTCATTCGAATTTTTGCAGTTGTGGAAAATTCGTCGAAATCATAATCTAATGAACCTTCAATCATCGCAGGAGAAATAATTTTCAAATTATTGTGTTCGGCAGTTTGAATTAACTCGTCAACCCAATTTGCACAAACTAACACATCGTTATTCATCACAATTGTCCATTCGGACTGCAACGCTAATGCTCCTTGATTCCACGCTACGCCGCAACCTAGATTTGTGTTATTAAAAATCCGTCCACCTAATGATAAAGTTTTAAGATAAGTCTGCGTGTCATCAGTCGAGTGATTATCGACTATAACTAAACGGCTTAAATCCGTGCCGTGTTTAATCATGCTATCGATACATTGGCGTGTGTATTCGACTTGGTTGTAGCACGCAAAAGTAATCGCGTATTTGTTTGAATTCATGTTTTTGCTTTGAATTAGAACTTGTCCAGGATGCTGCGAATTGTAAAGCCTATCAAAATCGATTTCACTAAATGAATCGAAATAACGAAAACAGAAAACGGTCTTTTGTCGCAAAATAATTGAAAAAAAGCGAAAATGCCGCTGTTTTCGACATCTTTTTATTGGCAAATCATGCACAAAAATTTACATCCAAAGCCTTTATCGCCTGCAGTTTTTTTAATGGGGCCAACCGCTTCAGGTAAAACAGCGTTAGCCGTGCAGCTCGCGCAAAATTTGAATGGCGAAATTATTAGCGTTGATTCGGCGTTAGTTTTCAAAGACATGAATATCGGTACGGCGAAACCTTCTTTGGCAGAGCGTGGCGGCATTCCGCATTATTTGATTGATATTCTCGATGTTAGCGAATCATTTTCAACGGGACAATTTCGTAATCAAGCGTTAACGTTAATGGCAGATATAACGGCACGCGGAAAATTACCGATTTTAGTCGGTGGAACGATGTTGTATTTTAACGCCCTAACGCAAGGTTTAGCGGAATTGCCGCCTGCAAATGCCGAAATTCGCGCTCAATTAGAAGCTGAACTGGAACGTGATGGCAAAATCGCCCTACATCAACGTTTAGCAAAAATAGATGCAATATCTGCAAATCGAATTCATCCCAACGATCCACAGCGAGTGCAACGCGCGTTAGAAATTTTTGAACTCACAGGCAAAGCCATGAGCGATTTTTTTGCCAATAATCAGCAATCATTGCCATATAAAATACAAAAATTCGTCATCGCGCCTGAGGATAGAAAAATTTTGCACGAAATTATCGCGCAACGCTTTCATAAAATGTTGGAACACGGTTTTTTAGCGGAAGTCGAAAAACTGGTTTTGCGGGGCGATTTGAATGACAAAATGCCTGCCATTCGGGCGGTAGGTTATCGAGAAGCATGGGCATATTTTCAAGGCGATTATGATTTAGCGACTATGACAGAAAAAGCGATTATTGCTACGCGCCAACTCGCAAAACGGCAATTTACTTGGCTTCGTCGTGAAACAGATGCTCATTTGTTAATTACAGGGCAAACAGATTTACTGGCGCAGATTCAAGCTGTGCTTAAAATTTAATCTCACACAATAATAAATTAAGGTAAAAAATCATGATTTTAGCAGGAGATATTGGCGGCACAAAAACATTATTAGCAATTTTCGATGGACAACATTGTGTGGCAAAACACCGTTTTGAAAGTACAAATTACGAAACATTTCAACAATTGTTAACCGAATTTTTGGCGTTAATTCCTGTCGTAGTAATTAACGCGGCATGTATTGGCGTAGCGGGTCCTATTGTGAATGGCGATTGCGAAACAACAAATTTACCTTGGAAATTAACACGCGGAGAAATTGGAACCCAATTGAACACGCAAAATGTGACGTTGCTCAACGATTTGGCAGCCGCTGCGTGGGGAATTTTAGCGTTACCCGAAAGTGATTTTGTAGCACTCAATCTGAAAGCAGAAACGCAGATTGGAAATTGTGCCGTTTTAGCAGCGGGAACAGGGTTAGGTGAAGCGATTATTTTCCACGACGGCAAACAACCTCATGTCATTGCAACAGAAGGCGGACACACCGATTTTGCGCCGACGGACACTCAACAAATTGAACTACTTTCGTTTATGCAAAGCCGTTATCCCGAACACGTTAGTTATGAACGTTTGGTTTCAGGTGTTGGCATTGAAGCCATTTTTGATTTTCTAAAACAAACAGGCGATTACGTTGTTTCTGCCGAATTGAAAACGCAATTACAAAATGCCGATGATATTGCAGCTGTAATTGGCGCAAAGGCAGTGGAAAACAGCGACGAATTATGCGTGGCGACCTTGCAACTTTTTGCAAAAATTTACGGCGCAGAAGCGGGAAATTTAGCCTTGAAATGTTTGCCTTATGGTGGTGTGTATTTAGCGGGTGGCATTGCGGCAAAATGTTTGCCTGTTTTACAAAATGGGGCGTTTTTAGAAGGCTTTTTAGCGAAAGGGCGTTATCGTGGCGCGTTAGAAAAAATCGCGGTAAAAGTTTGTATTCAACCTGAAGTCGGTTTGTTAGGCGCGTTGCATTTTGGACAATCGCGCCTTTCGTAAAACGTATTTTTATCGGTGGCGAATTCGCTCAATTTTGGAGTTTGCCATCTCGAAATTTTGTACTGTGCGATCAAATTTTTGTGCCGCACTGCCAAACGATTGCGCGGCAATTTCAAATTGTTTGTAATTGTCGCGCCACTTCAAATCGCTGTTTTTTTCTTCGGTTAAAAATTCATCATCAATCGACGCACTCACTTTGCCGTCATTCTCTAAATTTTTACGCCATTGCAAAAAGGATTCGCGGGTAAAAATGTATTTGTCTATTGCCGCTTCATTGATAAATTTCAACGCCCCTTCGGCATTAGCTCGCGCATTTAACGCCGACATAAATTGTATTGGTGCACTGGCATAATAAGCTCCAATGCTGGCATAACTAGCAGGATTGGTTGCGGTATCAAAAGCTGATGCGGGCGCACTTCGCATTGTCATGGGACCAACCAGTGGCAAAACCAAATAAGAACCTTGCGGCACTCCCCAAACGGCAAGCGTTTGATCAAAATCTTCGTCGTTTTGTTCCAATCCAAGGTGTTTTGCGACATCGATAAATCCACCTAAACCCGCAGTGGAATTTAGAGTAAAACGTCCCAAATCTGCCGCGCTTTGTGAGAATTTTGCTTGCAACAAATCGTTTAAAACAACGTTAATGCCTTTCAAATTATTGAAAAAATTGAACACGCCCGTTTGTACAACTTGTGGCGTAATAAATTTATAACCATTCGCTAACGGCGCGGCAACGTAATCATCAACCGAATTGTTAAAATCGTACATCGAACGATTAAAACTTTCATAAGGGTCGTTAGAAGTGTTCGATTTTGCTTGGACATTAGCCGTAAATAAAACGCCAAAAATCAACGTTACCAAAATTTTTTTAGTCATTTTTCGCGCCTCACTGTTTCGCGTAGTTATCAATTTTTTCGTTAATTTTTGCGATTAGCGCGTCAAATCCTTCACGCTGCAAAATCGAGGTATATTCCGAACGCTTCAACGCTAAATCACTCACACCATTTGCAATGATATTGATAATCCGCCAGCTCGCGCCTTTTTCTTTCAGCATGTAATCGAACGTAACAGGTTTATCGTCAGGAATCGTCAAATGCGAATGTATCACTACACCGCCCATTTTGGTTTCTTCTTCTGAATCAATCGCAAAGGCTTCGCCGCTAAAATCGTTAAAATTATGCGCGTAAGACGCAACGCTTAATTTACTGAATACGTCAGTTAATTTTTTTTGCTGTTCTTCTGTCAGTTTTTCCCATTCTTTACCCACGACGATTCGGGCTATTTTTGGCAAATCATGACTATTCATTACAGCAGGTTCGAGCTTGTTATAACGTCCCGCATAACCGAGTTTTTTGCCATCTTTCATGACTTGTACTAATTCGGTTTGAAACTTGTCGATAATTTGTCGCGCCGTCGCGCTTTCTTCTTGTGCGAAAACTGAGGTCGCAAACAAATTACTTAATGCAAAAACAACGACAGCTAATTTTTTTAATTGCATCATTACATTCCTCAATTGTGTGTTGTGTGTTCAACGTTGATTGGAATGCCCGCAAGCGTTGAAGTCGGTTTTGAAATAGGTGCAGTTGTTTCCACCATTGCGCCTTCGGTTTTAATGCCTAAAATTGAAGTCATTAAACCTTTGAGCGGATGTTTCAACATATCTTCCACAGCCGTTGCTTCGTAGCCGCAATGCGCCATGCAGCTTGCACATTTTGGATTATTGACGCTGCCGTAATTATCCCAAGGCGTGGTGTCGAGTAATTCTTGGAATGTCGCGGCATAACCTTCGTCAGCCAATAAGTAACACGGTTTTTGCCAGCCAAAAACATTGCGCGTTGGATTGCCCCACGGTGTGCAGTTGTAATCTTGATTGCCTGCCAAAAAGTCTAAATACAACGACGAATGGTTCAATTTCCATTTGCGATTTTTGCCGAGTTTGAAAATGCTACGGAATAATTCTTTTACATCGTTGCCTTTAATGAAAACGTCTTGTTTTGGCGCGTGTTCATAACTAAAACCTGGTGCGATTGTGATGCCTTCAACGCCTAATTCGGTAACGTAATCCAAGAATTCAGCGACTTCTGGCGCAGTTTCACCTTGAAAAAGTGTGCAATTGATATTGACACGAAAGCCTTTTTCTAACGCTAATTTGATGGCTTCGATAGCCCGTTCGAAAACGCCTTCTTGACAAACCGACGCATCGTGACGCGCCTGCATTCCGTCTAAATGAATCGAAAAAGTTAAATACGGCGAGGGTTTATAATCATCGATGCGTTTTTTCAAAAGTAACGCATTCGTACACAAATAAACGAATTTTTTACGCGCAATCAACCCTTCAACAATGCGCGGCATATCTTTGTGAATTAACGGCTCACCGCCAGGAATTGAAACCATCGGCACACCGCATTCGTCCGCCGCTTGCATACATTCTTCAAACGTCAAACGTTTATCCAAAATCTCGTCGGGATAATCGATTTTTCCACAACCTGCACATTCCAAATTGCACTTAAAGAGTGGTTCTAACATCAAAACCAGCGGGTATTTTTTCACGCCTTTGAGTTTTTGTTTGATTAAATAACTGCCTACTGCCAACTGCTGACGTAAAGGAACGCCCATAAATGTTCTCCAAAAATGATAAATGATATTGCTGTCGTAATTTAACAACAAACAATCCGACTTGAAAATCAGCGTGTTATAAAAAAGAGTTTGCTTTCATACGCTTACCTGCAATTTGGCTAGAATACCTTTTTTTGCCGCGTGACTCCAGTTTTTGAAAAAATTTATCGTGTAACCGTTCAAATTATTGAAATAACCTATTGTTTTTAATATAAAAAAATCATAATAATTTTGCACGGTGAATTTTTTGTAATAAAACAACATTTGAGAGTTAATAAGTTTGGAACTAACAAAATTTAATCGAGTCACAAATTATTTTCACCGCCATTTTCAGGATGACATAACCTGTCATCACCGCGTGTTATCGTTTTTGTCATTCTTTCAAATTTACTGGAATTGTTATGACAAAAACCACTGACCACGATAAAACTACCGTTCGTTTAACCGAAATTTTGAAAAAATTTAACGAAGGCGAAAAACTCGACCCGAAAGAACTCGCTCTCGAATTCAACGTTACCGTTCGCACCATTCAACGCGATTTGCTTGAACGCTTTGCTTATTTGCCGTTGCGAAAAGATGGCAATTTGTTTTATCTCGAATCGTTTTATTTAGGCAAACTCAATCTCAAAGACGTTGAACACTTCGCTTGTTTGTCTGGTATCAAAGCGTTATTTCCAAAATTGAAAGATGACTTTTTGCGTGAACTTTTTGATTCGCGCATTTCGCAAGCCTATTTGGTCAAAGGGCATCATTACGAAGATTTATCGTAACTATTCAGCCTATATTTATCTGGGCTGCAGAGATTTTTAGTAATGTAAAGTAATACCAAAACACCCAAAAAATGAACATTTTCGTTCAAAATAGGTTTTTTCCAAAAGTTGATGATAAAACTTATATTTGTAACAAATTGTTTTTCATAACAAAAAATGTTTTGTTGCTAAAAAACCATAGGGTGAATAGTAACGATTTATCGAAAAAAAGCCACGAATTTAAACAACTCGAACAAGCGATTTTGCAACATCGCATCGTTCAATTTGAGTATAAAGGAAAAATTTATCGCACTGAACCTTATAAGAATGCAGTCAAAAATAACTTCTCAATTTGAATAATTTTAAAAACATCCGTCCACGTCCCATTTATCGAGACGGATGCTTGTGTTAAAAATTCAAAATCAAGAAGTTATTTTTGAAATCTGAGTATAAGCCACGCCGATGACAGGTTATGTCATCCTGAAAATGGTGGTGAAAATAATTATTCATCATTATCTAAATAATCGCGCAACCCTTGAAACAACGTGTGACGTAATTCATTCGGGCTAATCACTTGCACATTCGGCAACCAATATCGAATCAACGGCAAAATCTGGTGGTCATGAGCAATCCGCGACGACACAATCAAACTGCCATCTTCCAAAGTTTTATCACCCACATTGAGCGGGTATTGAATCCATATTTTCTAATTTATTTTCATTAAA